>JAUNRO010000302.1:0-3658 GCA_030544185.1 Propionibacteriaceae bacterium
CGCGACCGGCGACACCGCGTCGGCGGCGTGGCGCCCGCCGAGATCGCCGCGACCATCGCCGGAGCGCCCCGGCACCGGCTGGTGTCCGTGCCCGGCTGCGCCCACGAATTCAAACCGGCCACACGCGCCCCGCTGGACGCCGAGGGGGTCGCCGGCCTGCTCGCCACGGGCGTACGGGAATTCCTCCCGGCGATCGATCCGCCCGCCCGCTGACGACGCCTCCGCTGCGGCCCCGCCCGGCGGGAATAGCCCACGCGGCCACGCCGTTGAGGTGGGTGATGGTGACCTGCGAAACGACCTCACCGGTACTGTCGTATGTGATGACACTGCCGACGACCCCTGCCACGAGCCCGGAAACCCCCGACAACCGGGCAGTTCCGCCTGCCGACCCGACGGCCGACGCCGGCGCGGCAACGGATCTGCCGGCCGATGCCGGGGTCGACCTCGAGACCGAGACGCCCGAGGAGCGGGACGCCCGTTTCGAACGCGATGCGCTGGAATACCTGGACCAGCTCTACGGCGCGGCGCTGCGCATGACCCGCAACCCCGCCGACGCGGAGGACTTGGTCCAGGAGACATATGCGAAGGCATACGGGTCGTTCCACCAGTACAAGCCGGGCACGAACCTCAAGGCGTGGCTCTATCGCATCCTGACGAACTCGTTCATCAACACCTATCGCAAGGCCCAGCGCTCGCCGAAGATCGCCGACGGTGAGGACATTGAGGACTGGCAGCTGGCGCGCGCCGCAACCCACCACTCCCGCGGGTTGCGCTCGGCCGAGGTCGAGGCGCTCGACCGGATGCCGGACAGCGTCGTCACCGAGGCGCTGCAGGACCTTTCCCCGGATTTCCGGCTCGCGGTCTATCTGGCCGACGTCGAAGGCTTCGCCTATAAGGAGATCGCCGAGATCATGGAGACCCCGATCGGGACCGTCATGTCCCGGTTGAACCGCGGTCGCCGACAGCTGCGCGCCGCGCTCGCGGACTATGCGCGTGAGCACGGTCTGATGCCGAGGGAGGATGCGGAATGAGCGCCGACGCGGATGCTGAGTGGCCCGATCCCTTGGCCGGCTTGCATGCCGATCCCGACTGTTCCGTCGTCCTCGAGCGCATGCACCAATTCCTGGACCATGAGCTGGACGGCAGCTCCAGTGATGTGATCCGCGCCCACTTGGCGGCCTGTGAGCACTGCCTGGATGACTATGACGTGGTGAACGCGATGAAAGAACTCGTCAGCCGCTGCTGCCGGGCCGAAAAGGCGCCGCAGCAGCTGCGGGTGACGATCGTGACCTCGATCACGCGCTGGCGCGCGGGCTGAGCCACCGGCCGACCCGATCGGCCAGCCGGCGGGGTCGGCTCAGGAGTTGGGGCGCTTGCCGTGATTGGCGCCCTTCTTGCGGCGAGCGCGACGCTTGCGACCGGTCTTGCCCATGCTGGCCTCCTCGTGGTGCGGATCACCCGGGGGCGATCGGCGGACGACTGGTCACCGGACGGTGACCGACGTGCGATTCTAATCGCGTCGACCGGCACACGGAAATTCACCCGCGCGGTCGTGGACAGCGCCGGCGCGGTTCCGCGTCGGTGTGGCCGCCGCGCTGCGGGGCGGATTTCCCTTCCCCACCTGCGATGAGGAGCGCCCCGGAGCGTGACTAGTGTGGGCTCCATGCAGCTGATGACTCAGTTGATGCGGGACCATGCCGCCATCAGCGCCGACGACGAGGACTTCTTGTTCCGTCTCGTTGCGGAGTGGCAGTTGGTTGCCGACCTGTCGTTTTCCGATCTGGTGCTCTGGGTGCCGGATCGTGACCCGAACATCTTCTGGGCCGTGGCACAGATCCGCCCCACCACCGGTCCCACGGCGCTCGATGACGACGTCGCGGGCGACCGGATCGCCTACCATCCGGAGCACGGCGTCCCGGAGGCATACCTCACCGGCGTCATGGTGGAGACCTCGGAGAACAAGCTGCAGGCGGGCGTCCCGGTGGATGTGCATGCGATCCCGATCATGCGCGATGGCCGGGTCGTCGCCGTCGTCGAGCGCCACACCAACCAGATGGGCGTGCGGGCGCCGGGATCGCTGGAGGACACCTATCTCGAGATCGCGGAGATGCTGACCGAGATGCTGTGCCGCGGGCAGTTCCCCGTGCCGGGGACGCCCAGCGATCCGGTGATGAGCCCGCGGGTCGGCGACGGGATGATCCGGCTCGATGCGCATCTCAACGTCATGTACGCCACGCCGAACGCCGTGACCGCCTATCGCCGCATGGGTCTCGCGGCCGATCTGGAGGACGAGAACCTGCCCGCGATCACGCGGTCGCTCCAGGTCCCGGTCGACTGGGAGACCGAGACTCCGGACCCGCTGGACGAGGCCTTCGCGCTGGGCGAGGCGACGGAGATCGAGATCTCGGTCGGGATGATCTCCATCCGGCTGCGCCTGCTCCCGCTGACCGACGGCGCCGAACCCGCCGGGGTGGTCGTGCTGTGCCGCGACGTCACGGAGCTCACCAAGAGAGAGCGGCAACTGGTCACCAAGGACGCCACGATCCGAGAGATCCATCACCGGGTGAAGAACAACCTGCAGACGGTGGCCGCGCTGCTGCGGATGCAGGCGCGGCGGATCCCCTCGCCGGAGGCCCGGTCCGCACTCACCGAGGCCGTGTCCCGGGTGGCGGCGATCGCGGTCGTCCACGAGACGCTGTCACAGTCCTATGACGATGCCGTCGAGTTCGATGAAGTGGCCGATCGGGTGCTCAAAATGCTCGGCGGCCTCGCGCTGACCCGCGGTGACGCGGTGTCGGCACGCCGCGAGGGCAGCTTCGGACTCGTGCCGGCCGAGGTCGCGACCAGCCTCTCACTCGTGGTCACCGAGCTCTGTCAGAACGCCATGGAGCACGGCTTGGTCGAGTCCCACCACGGGCTGTTGCGGGTGGTCCCGCGAGTGGTGGGGAACCAGCTGAGGGTGCAGGTGATCGATGACGGCATCGGCCTGCCGCCCGATTTCAGTCTGGAGACTTCGGGCAGCCTGGGGCTCAGCATCGTCGCAACGCTCATGTCGGATCTCGGGGGAACCTTCCAGCTCGCCAACAACCCCGACGGTCCGGGGTCCTGTGCGGAGATCTCCCTGCCCCTCCACCCCGCCGGGACGGCCGAACTCCGTGGGTGAGGGATCGGTGGTGCAGACGTTCTGCGCGCGCGCCCCGCGCTCAGGGCGGAAAAATACCCGGACGGCTTGGGAGCCATCCGGGAGTGGTGTGCAGGTGTGGGCTGTGAGTCGATCAGGCGGTGCGAATGCGCGAACGCGCAGCCCGTCGCTTCATCGCCCGTCGCTCGTCCTCCGACAAGCCGCCCCAGACGCCGTGGTCCTGACCGGCCTCAAGGGCCCACTGGAGGCACGCCTCTCGGACGTCGCACCGCTGGCAGACCTGCTTCGCCTCTTCGATCTGCAGCAGCGCGGGACCCGTGTTTCCGATCGGGAAGAAGAGCTCGGGATCCTCGTCCAGACAGGCTGCCTTGTGGCGCCAATCCATTCCGTACGCCGTCCTTACAAATACGTGGGACCTCGGTCTTCTGGTCGCGGCGCTGCGGGAAGGCGGGGTGCCCGGTGGTTGTGACCCACCAAGACTGGCAAGTATCGGGGCCGAATACAAGATCTCATGCC
>JAUNRO010000302.1:3668-3991 GCA_030544185.1 Propionibacteriaceae bacterium
ATGGTTAGGCGACTTTTCTTTCTGTGACAGGCAAATTGGGGGCAGCGAAAGCTGACGCTTCCGGCGGGAATCCGGTGGACGGCTAGATTGGGCGCGTGAATCGGTCCCCGTCGCCCCCCGCTTCGCCCCGCCGTGTCCCGGCCCCGGTGAAGGTCGCAGCCGCCCTGCTTGTGCTGCTTGCGGTCGTTGCCGCGGCGTTGGGCGTGCTGGAGGCGGTCAATGTGCAACCGCACCGGGCAGTCGTGGGCGTCGGTGCGGCGATCCTCCTGGTGGGGTACGCCGTCGCGCTGCTGTGGGTCGTCCGTGGCCTGCTGCGGTTGCGA
>JAUNRO010000303.1 GCA_030544185.1 Propionibacteriaceae bacterium
CGCTGATGCTGCTGGCCCTGCTGATCGTGCCGATCGTCGCGCTGATCGCCATCGGCGGCTGGGATGATGTGGTTGCTGGTATCCGCGCCGTCGAGGCTGCCGAAGGCGCCGATGTGGCCCCGAGGCTCGACCTGTTCTCCGGCTCTCTGATCGGTGGCATCTCGGCCGCCGCCTGGGGCTTGGGCTACTTCGGCCAGCCGCACATCATCGTGCGGTTCATGGCCATCCGGTCCGCCCGCGAAACTAAGGTGGCCCGCCGCATCGGCATCGCCTGGATGATCCTTGGCCTGATCGGCGCCTGCGCCGCCGCGCTCGTGGGCATCGCCTACTTCCACCTCCATCCCAACGAGTTCGTGAGCAACGACCAGGAGCAGGTCTTCCTGATGCTCACCCAGGAGATGTTCCCGTCCTTCCTGGTCGGGCTCGTGCTGGCCGCCGTGCTAGCCGCGATCATGTCGACCCTCTCCTCGCAGCTCATCGTGTGCTCGTCGGCCGTTATCGAAGACCTCTACCGCCTGTTCACCAAGCGCACCCTCACCACGAAGCAGGAGGTCATGGCGGGCCGGCTCGGCGTGCTCATCGTGTCCATCGTCGCGCTGCTGCTGGCGATCAACGGGGACAACCCGACGGTGCTCGCCATGGTCGCGTTCGCCTGGGCCGGCTTCGGCGCCAGCTTCGGCCCGACGATCATCCTCAGCCTGTTCTGGAAGCGCCTCACCTCGCAGGGCGCGCTGGCTGGCATGGTCGCTGGCGCCGTCGTCGCGTTCATCTGGGGCCAGACGCCGGCGCTGAGTGGGTTCCTCTACGAGATCGTGCCCGGCTTCCTGGCCAACCTGATCGTGGCCGTCGTGGTGTCGCTGGCCACCAAGGCGCCGAGCCAAGAGGTGATCGAGGAGTTCGACACGGCCATCGCCGCCGCGAAGGCGTCCTAGTCACGCCGATCAATCGGCCACTGTCTTCTCCCGGCTGACTTCAGTGGCCGATTCACCGGTGAGTATGCCGAACAACCTGCCACCCAAACCGCACCCAGGATCACAGTGGCCGGTTCATCGGCTTTCGTGGGCCGCGCCCAGAGCGAGCGAGACGGGGAACGGCGGTAGCCTAGGGCGCATGCCAATCACCGACGAGCACGTGGGCCGCCGCTATCCGGCCGCCCCGCCGTACGTGGTCAGCCGCGCGAAGATCGCCGAGTTCGCCGAGGCCGTGCGCGACGACAACCCTGCCTACGCCGGCGACGACCCCATCGCGCCGCCCACCTTCGCCGCGGTGATCGCGGCGCAGGCGTGGGGGGCGCTCTTCGACGACGCGGAGCTCGGGCTGGCGCTCAACCGCACCATGCACACGGATCAGAGCTTCACGTTCCACCGGCCGCTGCGCCCAGGCGACGCCGTCGTCGCCGAACTCAGCATCGAGAAGGTCCGCAACCGGGGCGCCCTCGAGATGATCACCATCCTCGTCGATCTCACAGTCGACGGCGAGCCGGTCTGCGCGGCCCGCTCCACCCTGATGCACACCCGGCCGGAAGGGGACCACGATGCCTGAGGCCACCGTCGGCACCGAACTGCCCGAACTGCGCGTCCCCGTGACCCGTTCGACGGTGGTGCGCTACTCCGGCGCCTCCACCGACTTCAACGAGATCCACTTCTCGGACCGCCACGCCCACGCCATCGGGCTGCCCGGCGTGGTCGCCCACGGCATGTGGACGATGGGCGCGGGGCTGAAGATCGTCACCGACTGGGCCGGCGACCCCGCCCGGGTGCTCAGCTACTTCGTCCGCTTCACCCGCCCCGTCGTCGTCCCCGACACCGAGGACGGCACGGAAGTGGTCTACACCGCCAAGGTCACCGACGTCACCGACGGCGTGGCCAAGTTGGCCATCACCGCCCACTGCGGCGACGACGCCGTGCTGGGCGCCGCCCGCGCCGAGGTGCGCCTTGATTGAGATCGAAGGGGCCGGGGCCGCCTGCAGCCTGGACCGCGTCAACGTCGACACTGACGCCATCGCGGTGTCGTCCTCCCCGGTCCTCGCCGAACACACCACGCTGCGGGTGGGCGGCCCGGCCGACCGGCTCGTCGTGGCCCGCACCGAACAAGACCTCATCGACACCGTCACCGACTGCGACCGCCGCGGCGAACCCGTGCTGGTGCTGGGCGGCGGCTCGAACCTGCTCATCGCCGACGACGGGTTCCGCGGCACCGTGGTGCGCGTGGCCACCCACGGGGTCACCGCCGACGTGTCCAGCTGCGGCGGCGCCGCCGTCCGCGTGGCGGCGGGGGAGGACTGGGACACGTTCGTGGCCCACGCCGTCGAGCAGGAATGGATCGGCGTCGAAACCCTCTCCGGCATCCCCGGCACCGTGGGCGCCGCCCCCATCCAGAACGTCGGGGCGTACGGCGCCGACGTGTCCCAAACCATCACCTCGGTGCGCACCTGGGACCGGCACGACGCGACGCAGCGCACCTTTCCGAACGTCGACTGCGGGTTCGGCTACCGCACCTCCCGCTTCAAGCGCGAACCCGGCCGATACCTGGTGCTCGAGGTCGGCTTCCAGTTCCAACTGGGCTCCCTGGGCGCGCCCATCGCCTACCCGGAGCTGGCCGGGCGGCTGGACGTCGTCCCCGGCAAGCGCGTCGCATCGGCCAAGGTCCGCGACGCGGTGCTGGCGATCCGCCGCGGCAAGTCCATGGTGCTCGACGCCGACGATCACGACACCTGGAGCGCCGGCTCGTTCTTCACCAACCCCATCCTGGACGCCGAGCAGGCCGCGACCCTCCCCGACGGCGCCCCGAGGTTTCCCGACGCCGAGGGCCGGATCAAGACCAGCGCCGCCTGGCTCATCCAGCACGCCGGCTTCGCCAAGGGCCACGGCAACGGCCGGGCCGGTCTGTCCGCCAAGCACGTCCTCGCCCTCACCAACAGGGGAGGAGCCAGCGCCGACGACCTCGTCGCGCTGGCCACCGAGGTGCGCGACGGCGTGGCTGAACGGTTCGGCATCGTTCTCGTGCCCGAGGTGAACCTGGTGGGAGTGACGCTGGGCACCTCAACCTCGGCTTGAGGAACTTTCACCCGGCACTGATGGTCGGTTAGCCTCAGCGCGGCCGTCACCAACAGGAGTGGGAGACCAGATGCGCTGGATCAAGATCACCGTCTCGACGCTGCTCGTCGCGTTGATGGCCGTGGCCGCGGTGGCCAATCCGGCCCGCGCCTCCGTCGCCGACGACTTCATCGCCAAGCTCGTCAAGGGCGCGCAGGAGAACGAGCGCCGAAACGGCATCCCGACGTCGGTGACCATCGGGATGGCCGCCCTCGAGACCGGATGGGGCAGGTCCTCCATGACCGGCCAGATGACCGTCGACGGCAAGGTTTACCAGGTCAACACCCTGTTCAACATCAAATGCACCTCCACCGTCTCGCCCCACCAGAGCGGCTGCGTCCCGGTGGCGTCCTACGAGTACAAGGCCGACGGCACGAAGTATCTGGAGGTGTCGAACTTCCGCACCTACGCCAGCTGGAACGATTCGATGCTCGACTACGGCAGGCTGCTCACCACCGCGTCGCGCTACGCGCCCGCGTTCAAGTACACCAAGGATCCCGATCGCTTCGTCGAGGCCGTGCGCGCCGGGGGCTACGCCACCGACCCGCGCTACTCCGAGCTGGTCATCCAGATCATGCGCAGCCACAACCTGTACCAGTACAACCTGTCGGGCGCCGACGGCGACTCCGGCACGGTCAAGACCGGCCCGGTGGTGGCACCGGTGTTCGAGCTGGGCACCGACTACCCGGCGTTCAATCGTGGCAGCCGCGGCGTGGGCGTCGAAACCCTTCAGGGTCTGCTCAACGCCCGCAACGGCGCCGGCCTGGCGATCGACGGATCCTACGGCGAACTCACCGAAGCGGCCGTGAAGGCCTACCAGTCCAAGGCTGGCCGCACCGCCAACGGCCGGATGGACGACGCCACCTGGCGCGCGCTGGTGCCCACGCTGAAGCG
>JAUNRO010000304.1:0-2934 GCA_030544185.1 Propionibacteriaceae bacterium
CTGTTCGGCTACACCTCCCTGTACGGCAGCGTGCCGGGTGGGCAGGCGGAACTCGTGCGGGTGCCGCACGCGGATTTCGGGCCGATCAAGCTGCCGGCGGAGATGGATGACGAGCGGTTCCTCTACCTCAGCGACATCCTGCCCACCGCGTGGCAGACCGCGCGTTTCGCGGATGTTTCCGACGGTGACACGGTCGCCGTCCTCGGGCTCGGCCCCGTCGGCCAGCTCTGCGTGCGGAGCGCGCTGCGGCAGGGCGCCTCGCGGGTGATCGGTGTCGACCTGATCGACGAGCGGCTGGCGCTGGCGGGCGAATGGGGCGCGGAGACGCTCGACTACCGCGAGGCGAAGGATGTCGCGACGGCGCTGCTGGATCTCACCGACGGCCGCGGCCCGGATTCGGTGATCGACGCGGTGGGCATGGAGGCCCACGGCAACCCCGTGGCGGAGAAGGTCATCGCCGGCGCGGCCCGGATGCCCAAGCCGGTGGGCCGCACGCTGATCGAGAACGCCGGGATCGACAGGCTCGACGCCCTGCACACCGCGATCGACGCCGTGCGTCGCGGCGGCACGGTGTCCCTGTCCGGCGTCTACGGCGGCATGGTCGACCCGATGCCGATGATGACGATGTTCGACAAGGGCATCACGATGCGGATGGGCCAGTGTCACGTGCGCCGCTGGACCGATGAGCTGTTGGAGCTCGCGCAGCGCGACGGTGACGTGCTCGGGCTGGAGACGCTGGCCACCCATCGGGTGGGCCTGGACGACGCCGCTGAGGCTTACAAAATGTTTCAGACCAAGTCCGACGGCTGCATCAAGGTCGTGCTGAAGCCCTGACTGGGCAGGGAATCAGCCGAGCAGATCGAGAACGGCGCGTTCGAGGTCGCCCTGGCGGGACTGCGGGTTCCGATGGTTCGTGCGGGCGGCGTCGGCGATCGTGGTTCCGGACCGATGAGGGTGCCGGGATCGTTGCTGTCAGGCGAGATTCGCGTCTGCGAGCCGAACGAACTGCGTGCCCGCGGCGACGAGCTGGGGAAGCGCCTGGGCGAAGCCCTCGAAGGTGGCGCCGTCGGGCCGGTTGGCGTGGGCGATCACGATGTCGCCCGGCTTCGTCGCTCGCAATGCCGCAGCGACCTGGGCCGCCGACGCGGTGGCGCCCGCATCGCCGTTGACCGAGAATCCGACGGGGATCTCGCCCAGCTCGCGTGTGATCTCGACCGCCACCTCGTCGTAGTGCGCGGTCCCGGAGCGGAACCAGCGCGGCGCGACGCCGGTGATCGAGGTGAGCAGGTCGTGGCACCCAAGGACCTCGTCGACCACCGCGCCGGCGTCGCGGGTGCCGTTGATCCCGTAGGCCGCCCGCCCATTCACCGACAGCGGCCGGTGCGAGGTCCCGTGGTTGGCCAGGTCGATCAGCCCGGTCTCGGCGAGCTCCGCAACCCCGCCCGGGTTGGCCTCGATCCAGCGCGCGTTCACGAAGACCCCGGCGGGGACCTGGTGCTCGACGAGCAGGTCGATCAGCTGGGTGTCGAGCCCCGCGCCGCCCGGTCCGCCGCACAGATCGAGGGTGATGAGTACGCCCAGGCTGGTCGTCGCGGACGGCACCCCGGTGACGTCCAATCCCCACTCGCGGGGCACACGGCCGGCGTATCGCGCGACCAGCTCCGCGCGCGTCGGCAGGGCTGGCGTCGGGGAAGCAAGCGTCGGGGAGGCGCTGGGCGAGGATGCGGGAGGCGAGGCATCCGGGGTCGGGTCAAGCCGGGGCGTCGGCGGGCTGCCGCAGCCCGCCAGCCAGCCCCCGACGGCAACGGCGGTGGCACCGATCGCGGTGCGACGGCTCAGCGGCTTCTCCACCCGCCGACGGTATCGCGTGCGGCGTGGGTGGCAACGCCGTAGCCGCGTCCGGGACTGGATCACTCCGACACGAGCGCGTGGGCCGAGACCTCGCGAATGCGGCGGGTGCTCACCCAGGTGACCAGGGCCGCGAGCGCGATCACGGCCAGCGGGATGGCGACGGCGTGCACGGGGTTGGCTGCGGCCTCGACCTTCAGCACGCCGATGCTGCGTAGCATCGCCCCGAGCAGCGGCGCCGTCGCAGGCACGGCCACCACGGCGCCCACGACGGCGCCGACCGCGACCGGCGGCACATAGGTCCACAACGTCTGCCCGGTCAACTGGCGGTGGGTGAACCCCGTCGCCTTCTTGATCCCTAGCTCGCGGCGGGACTGGATGAGCATGGTCGAGACGATCAACCCGACCACGAGCGCGACCACGATGCAGGTGAACGCCAGGATCGTCGCCGAGGTTGCCGGCACCGCGGCAAGGTAGCCCGACAGCTCGACGTTGATGCTCGACCGGGTGTCGGTCACCATCTCGATCCGGTCCCCGACCCGTGACCGGATCTCGCTGACGACGGCAGCGGGATCGGCGGCGTACGCCACGACCTGGGAGTGCTGGAACGCCGGGTCGAGCCGCTGATAGCCGGCGGTGGTGAGCATCGCAAACCGGCCCAGGTTGCGGCCGCCGGTCGCGATCCCGGTGACGAGGAAGTCCTGGGGGCCCGCGCCGACATCGGTGGTGAAGCGGTCGCCGACGCCCACCCCCGCAACGTCGGCGGTCCGCGACCCGAGCACGATCTCGTTGTCGTGCCTGGGCAGCCGACCTGTGTGGACGGGGTCGTAGCGCCACTGCTGCGGGTCGTCGGTGATCTGGAACATCACCATCGATCCCTCGAACGAGATCGGCAACACGCTGGAGGCGAAAGCGTTCTGCACGCCGGGGAGTCTCCGGACGTCGGCGACGAGCGCGGGGACGTCCACCCCGGGCTTGGCGAGCACCGTGACGTCCTCCACCTCTCCGGCGAGCATCTCGACGACCCGGTCCTGGTCGCCGAGCAGGCTGCCGGCCATTCCGAAACTGAACACGGCGGCGAACGTG
>JAUNRO010000304.1:2944-3979 GCA_030544185.1 Propionibacteriaceae bacterium
ATCGCGACGGTCACGGCGATGACGACGGACTGCTGCACCTGGCGCAGCGCCGTCTTGACGCCCAGCAGCACCGTCAACGGTCCGCGCGTGGTCGCCAGCGGCAGCGGTGCGGCGCGGAAGGAGTGGGTGGCCAGTCCGCCGCGCAGCGCCGTGATGGTGGTGATCCGGCGGAGGTGGATGGCGGAGGCCAGCGAGGTGAGCACGACGAGCCCGACGATGCCGCCGACGGTGAGGCCGAACACGAGCCAGGAGAAGGGCTGGTCCCAGGACATGCCGCTCTGGGCACGCAGGGTCTGGCGCACCGGCGGCAGGACGGCATAGGAGAGCGCGGCCCCGGCGGCTCCCGCGACGAGCGCGCAGACCGCGAAAGTCGTGGTGAGCGCGGTGATGATCGCTCCGGTGGTGAACCCGGCGCCCCGCAGCACGCCGATGGAGGCAAGGTCGACCGTGATCACGTTGCGCAGCAAGAACCGGATCACCACACCCGCCACGAGCACGATCATCGCCGAGAACGTGATGAGGATGGCCGCGAAGATGCCGGAGCTCATCGACGAGGCCATCGTGATGACGTCAAGATCACCGGACCAGACGATCGTTGGCACCGGCCCGCGGGCCGTCGCGGTGGCCACTGCGTTCCGCCACGCCTCGCTGGCTGTGGTCGGGCTCGCGGCCGCGATCTTGACCTGCGTGGTGCGGTGGAATCCGGGCTCGGCGAAGGCCGCGAAATCGGCGGCCGGGAGGCCGAACGCGAGTGAACCGAAGCCCGGCGTACCCCCATAGGTGTCCTCGACGAAGCCCTGGATCCGGAAGGTGACCGAACCTGTGACCGTCTCGAACGTGATCGGGTCGCCGAGCGCATAGTGCCCGGCAGCCTGCAGCACCGCGGGCGCCCAGATCGGGTGGTCGACCGGGGTGGTGGAGCGGTCGGTGATGGTGCGCCGGCCGAGGTCCACCGGAGCGTCGATGTCATAGAGGCTCAGATCCGTGGCGGTGCGTTCGGTGCCGTAGGCGAAGGTGACCGGTGCGCTCCACAAC
>JAUNRO010000305.1 GCA_030544185.1 Propionibacteriaceae bacterium
TGCGGGAGGTCACGCAATTTCTGACCTCAGCCGGGGGTGCATCCGCACTATCCACTTGCCACCCCCGCTCATGCACGAAATTGCGGGAGGTCACGCAATTTCTGACCTCAGCCGGGGGTGCATCCGCACTATCCACCTGCCACCCCCGCTCATGCACGAAATTGCGAACAACCACGAAATTTCGTGCAGCTCCGAAGCGACGACCACCCGAGGCGCGAATCAGCCGTCGTTGACGTCCGCGTTGTCATAGACGTTCTGGACGTCATCGAGGTCCTCCAACGCATCGACGATGCGCTCGAGCTTGTCGGCGGCGTCGGCATCGACCGGCGAGTCATAGTCGGGGACCATCCGGACCTCGGCGGAGTCATAGTCGAGACCGGCGACCTGGACGGCCTTGCGGACCTCCACGACGTCGTTCGGCTCGCAGATGATCGTGAACCCCTCGCCCTCGTCCAGCACCTCGTCGGCGCCGGCCTCGAGGGTGGCCTCGACCAGGTCGTCCTCGGTGACCTGCCGGCCGTCCTGGTCCTTCGCGACCTCGACGATGCCCTTGCGCTGATAGATCCGCGAGACCGAGCCGGCGTCGGCCATCGTGCCGCCGTTGCGCGTGACGGCGACCTTCACCTCGGCCGCGGAGCGGTTGCGATTGTCGGTGAGGCATTCGATGAGGAGGCCGATGCCGCCGGGGGCCATCGCCTCATACCACAACGTCTCATAGTTCACCGCGTCGGCGCCGGCGCCGGAGCCGCGCTTGACGGCGCGGTCGATGTTGTCGTTGGGCACCGAGGACTTCTTGGCCTTCTGGATGGCGTCATAGAGCGTGGGGTTGCCGGCGGGGTCGCCACCGCCCAGGCGCGCCGCCACCTCGACGTTCTTCACGAGCTTGGCGAAGAGTTTGCCGCGCTTGGCGTCCAGGACTGCCTTCTTGTGCTTGGTCGTTGCCCATTTGGAGTGACCGGCCACAGTGATTTCGACCTTTCTTGGCTCAGCTGAGGGCGGCGCGGGCTTCCGCAGGGGTCTCGCGTCGCTCGTATTGAATGATGGTGTCGGTCGCCTCATAACCGAGCGACCGATAGAGGCTGGTGCCCCCGCCGTCGACGGAGTCCAGCCCGACACCGCCGGCGTCCATGCCCGCGCGGCGGAACGAGTCGAGCGAGCGGGCGAGCAGAACGCGGGCGATATTGCGGCCGCGGTGCACCGGGCGTACGCCCAGGCGATCGGTCCAACCGAGGGCCGGTCCACCCAGTTCCTCGGTGGAGGAGTTCAAGGCATAGCCGACGACGCTTCCCCACTCGTCCACGGCGACCCAGGACAGATCGGGGCGCGCATGATCGACCCGGAGCGAGGCGGCCCAGGCGTCCGCGCCGACTTCCTCGGTCCCCCACCGGTCGGCGAACGCCTCGTTGTGGGCCTGGCGTGTCGGCTCGACCCACTCCGGCCCGAACTGTTCGAAGCGCACGCCCAGCACCGGGGTCACGACGAACTCGGCCACCCGTGGGCTGGTCGGGAACGGACAGACCATGTCGATCAGCCAGCGCATGGGCGTCATCCCTTGGTGGGCGAACAGGGAGCGCTTGTTGGTCATCGCGGCGTCGCTGAACGCGACGATCCGCAGGGGCCCGGTGGACGCGGTGGCGAGAAACCAATCCCGGGCCCGGTCGAGCTGCCAGCCCAGCAACGCCCGGCCGATGCCCTGGTGACGGAAGGCAGGGTGCACGGCGCCGTCGAGCCGCACCGTATCGGGTGCCTCCGCGACCGTGTCCCAGCCGACGGCCACCATCGACGCACCCTCGAAGCCGACGACGATGAGCTCGGAGGCGAGGGCGCCGTTCCCCGAATACCACTCCGGGAGATCGTCGGGCCCCCACCGCTGGGTGGTGTCGTCGAACGCGGCGATCGCCGACAACAGGGCGTGCACCTCACCGAGGTCCTCCGCCATGGCGGCATGCCAGCGCAAAGGGGTCACCTCGTCAAGCACGTGGGTCACGTTCCACCCCTCCGGACGACAGCAGTGGCACACTCTAGCGGTTCAGCGCCAGATGCGAGGAGTTTCGGTGACGCCGCCCTTCTCCGGACGGGCGGTCTGGGCCCAGACGTGGCGCCAGGTATGAGCCGTCTGCGGCGTCCGCGTGCCCGGCAACTGGCCGGGCTCCGAGCGCTGCACGGCCCACCAGGTGGCGCCGTCCTCGGCGATCAGGCCGTCCACCGCCGCCTCCTGGTCGCGGGCATCGGCGCCGATGTGCAGCGGTGGTCCGAAGCGGACGCTGACCCGGGAGACGCCCGGTGTCGCGCGGACCGCGCGCGCCCCGCGGATGCCGACCGGGACGACCGGCAGCCCGGTCTGCTCGGCCAGATCGGCCGCGAAATTGTGGAAGGGGCGTTTCGTGGCGCCGGCCGCCGGAAGCCCCTCGGGAAAGATCAGCGCCGACCAGCCCTCGCCGAGCAACTGCGCGAGGCGTACGCCCGCTTTTCCGGGCGCGTCGAAATCGACCCGCACCCGCCGGCGCACCAGCGCCGACAGCAGGCCATAGCGCTCGCGCGGGGTCGTGACGATCACGGTCCGGGCCCGGCGGCCGGGGCAGAGCCGGGCTGCGACGAGGTCCGCCGAGTCCGTGGTCGGATGGTTGGCGACCATGATCACCGGACCCTCGGGCAAGCGGCCGGGGGCCGGACCGTCGAGGTCGATCCACGGGGGCACCGGGGCGAGGCGGCGGCGGAGGTTCCCCCACCGGCGCCCGCTGGTGGTGTGTGGCGGTGCCGGCCGCGCGGGTGCGGTTGGTGCGTTGTCCGGCCCGGACCACCGGAGGCCGGCCAGGACGCGGCGGGCATCCGCGGCCAGGCCGCGCAGGAGGCGGGGCCGCCGGTGGGCGCTGGTGGCCCACCGGGCGAGCTCGCGGGGCGCCGGCGCGGTCATGCGCTCACGTCCGCGATCAGGGCGGGCGGGGTGTGCAGGTGCAGGATGTCCGGCGACCGGCCGACCGCGGCCGCGGCGATCTCCAGGGCGTCGGCGAGGGTGCTCGCCGCGCGGAAGCCCATCCGCTCCGCACTGGCCCGGTCGGCGCCCACCCAGATGACGTCGCCACAGTGGGCGAGAGCCGGCTGCACCGAATACCATAGCTGCAGCGGATGGGTGCCGTGGAAGGCGTTCTGGGTGCGATAGAGATTCGCATACCACTCATCGGTGACGAACGCCGGCTCGAACTCGGCGTGGATGCGCGCCGCCTCGGTCGTCTGGGACAGGACGTCGGCGAAGAAGTCCGCCGAGGCCGCATGGAAGCGCGCGTTGAACTCCTGCGGCAGGGGGTGGAACAGGATCATCGCTCCGCCCTCGCGAACGGCCGGGCTGCCGGTGTGGGCGCCGAAGGTCCGCGCAAGGGTGTCCCAGGCAGCGATGAGCGGGTTCATCACGGCGCCCTGGTTGTGCTCGGTGACCGGGGCGGGCCCGGCGATCACGACATCGGCAGGTGCGCCGAGCTCGACCCGCTGTTGGTCCAGGAGCACCGCCCGGCTGGCCTCGCCGACCGCCGCGGTGTCCCCACCGGTGACGGCGAGAACCCCATAGGGCGCGGAGGCCGCGTCCAGGAACGACCGGCGTACGCGATGGGGCGCCAGCCCCTGCAACCGGCGCAGGCCGAGCGCGTTGGCGCGATCGCGCAGGCTCCATTCCCACTCACGGCGGCCCAGGAACGCCAGCCGCGGCGCATAGAGGGACTGGTCGAGCACGATCTCCAGGTGCCAGACGGTGAGCTGCTCGCCGAGCACGCCGGCGACCTCGGCGCGGACCCGGTCGTCGGCCCCCCAGCCGAGCTGGGCCCACGCGGTGGCGGCGCCGGTCACGCCGGTGGTCAGCTGCTGCCAACCGGTCTGGCCGAACTAGTTGACCACCGCGACGTCGATGACCAGATCCGACTCGGCGACCACCTTGTTGACCGTGACGCCTGGGGCGATCTCCACCACATCGGG
>JAUNRO010000306.1:0-1731 GCA_030544185.1 Propionibacteriaceae bacterium
CTCCTCGTCGAGTTGGATGGCCTCGAACACCTTGTGCAATTGGCGTGCGCCCGCGGTCAGGTCCCAGTCGCAGGTGAAGCCGAGGCCGTCGGTGAGCTTGTCGAAGTTCACCCGATAGCTCCGGTTGTCGGCGCTGGGCGGGCCGAAGCTGAGCTGGCAGCCGGGGAACTCGGCGGCGACGGTCTCCGCGATCTCCCGCACCGTGTAGTTGTTGTCGTTCGAGCCGATGTTGAACACCTCGTTGCTGACCTTCTCCAGCGGAGCAGCGAGCACGGTCCGGATGGCCTTGGCGATGTCGAGGCCGTGGACCATCGGCCGCCACGGCGTGCCGTCGGAGGTCATCGCGATGGTCTTCGTGGTCCACGCGAGGCCCGCCAGGTTGTTGAGCACGATGTCGAAGCGCTGACGCGGGGAGGCGCCGAACGCGGTCGAGTTGCGCAGGCTCGTGGGGTGGAAGTTGTCGTCGGCGAGCTCGCCGAGCTCCTGCTCGGTCATGGCCTTGCACTCGGCATAGGCCGTCTGCGGATCCACGGGGCTGGTCTCATCGACGACGCCCTCGGCGACGCCATAGACCGAGCAGCTGCTCATATAGACGAAGCGGCTGACGCCGGCCTCCTTCGCCACCCGCGCCACGTGGACGGAGCCCTTGTGGTTGATGTCATAGGTGACCGGGCCAACCAAGTCACCGGTGGGGTCGTTGCTCAGCTCGGCCATGGCGACGACGGCGTCCACTCCCGCCAGGTCCTCAGTCGTGAGGTGGCGCATATCCTTCACCAGCGTGGCCGGCCGCGTCTGCAGGTCGTTGTAGAGCCAGCCGGAGGCATAGAAGCCGGTGTCGACGCCGACCACGTCATGCCCCTCGGCCACCAACGTCGGCGCCAGCAGACAGCCCAGATAGCCGTCCGTGCCCGTCACAAGGATCTTCATGCCCAGTCCAACCTTCCGCGGGGTTTGGCCCCGATCCACATCGCACTCAGTTTCTCGCGGTTTGCTCAGGCTGTCCATAGGAGTCGTTCAGGTGTCGGCGGCCTGTCGGATGTCTCGGTGTGGGCGGCCTAGTCAGAGGCCGGTTGGGCGGTGTGTCCTGAGCTAGAATTTCGGCCGACACTGCGTTGGCAAAGGAAACCGATGGGCCAGCCTGCGATTGAGATCGTCGACCTCGTGAAGACCTTCGGCCGCGTCCGAGCGCTCGACGGGCTGACGATGACCGTCGGCACCGGACAGGTGCACGGCTTCCTGGGGCCCAACGGCTCAGGCAAGTCGACCACCATTCGGGTATTGCTCGGCCTGCTCCGTTCTGACAGCGGGACCGTCCGGCTGCTCGGCGGCGATCCCTGGGCGGAGGCGCCGGAACTGCATCACCGCCTGGCCTATGTTCCCGGTGATGTGAGCCTCTGGCCGAACCTCACCGGTGGGGAGGCCATCGACCTGCTGTGCCGGGCGCGCGGGACGCTCGACAAGCAGCGCCGCGATGCCCTGATCGAGCGGTTCGACCTGGATCCGCGCAAGAAGGGCCGGGCGTACTCCAAGGGCAATCGCCAGAAGGTCGCCCTCATCGCCGCGCTCGCCAGCGATGTCGAGCTGCTGTTGCTCGACGAGCCGACCTCGGGGCTCGATCCGCTGATGGAGCGGGTGTTCACCGAGGTCATCCGGGAGGGCCGGCAGGACGGGCGGACCGTGCTGCTGTCGAGCCACATCCTGTCCGAGGTCGAGGCACTGTGTGACCTGGTG
>JAUNRO010000306.1:1741-3960 GCA_030544185.1 Propionibacteriaceae bacterium
GACGGCCGCGCGGTCGAGTCGGGCTCCCTGACCGAGCTGCGTCACCTCCATCGCACCCGGGTGAGCGCCGATCTGGATGCCGCGGCCGCCCACGGCCTGGAGCGGGCCGCGGGCGTACACGATGTGACCTATGTCGACGGCCGCTGGAGCGCGCACGTCGAGGAGGCGGCGATGCCCGGCGTGCTCGGGCGGCTGGCCGACCTGGGCGTGACCGGGTTCACCGCGAGCCCGCCGACGCTGGAGGAGCTGTTCCTCAGCCACTATGAGAAGGCCTGAGCCGTGAGGACACTGTCCGGGCTGAGTTCGGCCGTGCGCCTGACGCTGCGGCGCAACTGGCTGTTCTGGCTGCTCTGGGCGATTGGGCTGTCGCTGATGATGCCGGCGACGCTGAGTCAATATGAGACGGTGATCCCGCCGGGCACCGATCCCCGCATCGTGATCGAGCCGCTGCGCGCGAACCCGACGATGATGGCCCTGCTCGGGCCGGCATTCGATCTCTATGACAAGGGTGGGTTCGTCTTCTGGCGCTCCGGTGGTTTCACGTCGATGATCGCCGGGCTGGTCGGCGCGTTCGGGATCATCCGAGCGACGCGCGCCGAGGAGGATGAGGGGCGCATCGAGCTCATCCGGTCGGGGCCGGTCGGGCGGCACGCTCCGCTGGCGGCGGCCGTGCTGATCGGGCTCGCGGGGTGCGTGCTGATGGGCGCGCTGAACGCGGCGTTCCTCATCGCGGGCGGGCTCGCGGGCGCCGGGTCGGTGGCCGCCGGGTTGGCGCTGACGGCGAACGGGGTCTTCTTCGTCGCGCTCGGTGCCGTGGTGGCGCAGGTCTTCGACAATGCGCGGGCCGCCCGGGCCTGGACCGCGGGGATCGGCGTCGGCGGCATGTTCTTGCTGCGGGCGATCGTCGACGGGTCCGGGGAGGGCTCCGCGCTGGCGCCGGTGCGGTGGGCCATCCCGCTGGAGTGGCCGCTGCTCGCGCGGCCGTTCGCGGGGGAGCGCTGGTGGGTCTTCGGACTGTCGTTCGGGGCGGCGGTGTTGCTGGTGGGGTTGGCGTTCGTGCTCGAGTCCCGCCGCGATCACGGTGCCGGTCTGCGCCACGAGAGACTCGGGCGGGCGGACGCCGGGCCCGGGCTGTCGGGCGCGTTCGGGCTGGCCGCAAGGCTGCAGCGTGGGGCCGCGATCGGGTGGACGGTGGGGCTGCTGGTGAGTGCGGTGGCGTTCGGGTCGATCGTGTTGCAGATCGACTCGGCGTTCGCGGACAACGCGAACATCGCCGAGATCGTGCGCCGGATGGGTGGCACGGGGGAGATCAAGATCGCATTCCTCGTCGCGATCCTGGGGATCATGACCACGGTCGTGGCGTTCATGGCCGTGTCGATGCTGGGACGGCTGCGCACTGAAGAGGTGCGCGGTCACGCCGAGGCGCTGCTCGCGACCGGGGTGTCGCGGTGGCGGTTGGCGGGGAGCCATCTGGTGTGGGCGTTGGGGCTGCCGTCGGTGGTGCTCGTGCTCGTCGGCGCCGGGCTGCCGCTGGCGCGGGCGTTCACCGGGGACGGGTGGGAGCAGGTGTCGGACCTCGCCCGCGGCGCGGCCGGGCTGATCCCGGGATTGGTCGTGGTCGTGGGGTTCGCGATGGTGCTGATCGGCTGGGTGCCCCGGGCGTACCCGTTGGTCTGGGTCGTCATCGGCTGGTCGATCTTCACCTCGTGGTTCGCGGCGCTGCTCAACTTCCCGGAGTGGGTCGTGAAATTTCACGCGTGGGGGCATCTGTCGGTCATCCCGCGGGATGCCATGGACTGGACGCCGTTCGGGATCGAGCTGGCGATCGGGGTGGGGCTGCTTGTCATTGGGCTCATCGGCTATCGGCGGCGGAGCATCGTGGGGCATTAGGGCCGCCAGTGTGCATAATCCACGGTCCGTTGCGATCGCCGGCGGCTGACCAGGGCAAACGGGGTGAGGTCGCGGCGCTGGGCGTGGTTTCTGCACGCACGAGACGTCCAGGTCTCCCGAAATTTCGTGCAGCACTCGGCTGCCGGGGCTCAAGTGGGTCGTCCGCAGGCCTCGGCGGCCTATTCCTGCCGTCCCGCCCCCGTAGCTCCCTATCCGCCCCCGTTCCTGTATTCCGGCCCCCCATGCAGGAGGGGCGCGAACGCAGAACATGGGGCGCGTACGGAGAAAGAGGGGCACGGATGCAAGGAATTGGGGCACCGCGGTACCGC
>JAUNRO010000307.1:0-370 GCA_030544185.1 Propionibacteriaceae bacterium
TCCTCAAACGAGAACAGGACCGCATCCTCGGCGAACTCGACAGCATCAACCGGCGCATCGACGCCCACCACGGCGACTACGCCGACGCCCGCGCCCACCTCGACGATGCCTTCGGATTCCTGGCCAACTGCGCCGACATCTACCGACGGTGCGACGACGCCAACCGGCGCCTGTGCAACCAAGCCTTCTTCACCAAGGTCTACATCGACGAAGACAACGAAATCCGCGTCGAGAACAACCGGCCCTTCGAGATGCTCCTCGACCCCGAGGTCAACGCCAACGCCCTCAACTGGACCCAGAACGGCGACAAGGCCCGAGCCCCAGCCAACGATTCCATTGGCAAGGGTTCGAGCCTTGTGCGCGGGGTGGA
>JAUNRO010000307.1:380-3956 GCA_030544185.1 Propionibacteriaceae bacterium
GGAGATGTCCCAGCAGGGCGAGTGCGTCGGGGGAGCAGAGATGAATCGGTGCCGACGGCATCATTCGACGAGTTCAGCGGTGGACCTCCGTAGAGAGTTCGAGAACCCCTGCCCGGCCTTGAAAACCGTGGCTTCTCGCAGGTCGCGGGGCGTCTACCGGCGGGACCGGCGGCCGCTGGAGCCTTCTGTAGTAGACGAGCGGGGGCGGATGGTGCGCGCCGTTGGGATGACTCAAACCTTTCTGAGCCCGGCGCAGGTGGACGAGCTGGTGGGCCTCTACGAGGCGGGCACGACGCTGATGGAGCTGGGTGAGCAATTCGGCGTGCACCGCCGAACGGCTGCTGCACATCTGGTCCGCCGCTCGGTCCCGATCCGCAGGCGCGGTCTCGATGAGTCCCACATCGCCGAAGCGGTCGAGCTGTATACCGGAGGGCTGAGCCTGATGGAGGTCGGACTACGGTTCGAGGTCAGCCAGCAAACAGTCCGACGCGCACTGGCCGTGGAGGGCGTCGTGATCCGGCCGAGCGGACGCCGTACTCAGGTCAGCGCGTGATGTTCCGACCGGACGCGCACGGACGAAGCGTGGCGGTTCAGGACGCCTGCCAGCGAGGCCGGGTCAGTGAGCGGGTGCGCGCCGCGATCGACCGCATAGACAGTCACACCAGCGTCATCGAGGTCTACAGGACGTGGGGGGCAGCCGGGGTCGTCCGCCCGAGACGCTCCAGCCGCACGATCACCAGAGCGGAGAACTTGCCTGCTGCGGCGTCAGCGATCAGTCGGGTCAGCTCCGAGCGGTTGCCGGCCCCGTCGCTGTATCTGCGATGGACATCAAAGTCGGGGCCGCGGGCGCGCGCCAAGCGGTCTGCTGCTGCTCGTGCACCTGGGCGTGGGCCGGGCTGTGTAGGTGTAGGTGGCGGCATTCATCGGACCGCCCCCTGCGATCATGGGCGCCTGGGACTGCGAGCGGTCGCGGGTGGCCTGCCGGTTGCGGTGCCGGGCGATGGCTTCCTGGGTCCGGGCGGATCGCCGAGCAGTTGGGGCATCCGGAGCGAGATCCACACGGTGACCCGATCCCGGGCGCTGATGGCTCCGTCGTGGAGGTGTCGGCCGTGGCGTTGACCTACCTGGGCACTGGCCGGAGCGCCCGCGTGGAGCGCATCGACGACGGCGACCCAGACCTCCTCCAGTTCTTCGCCGAGCACGGCATCGGCTACGGCACGGTGCTCGATCGAGCAGTACGTGGACCTCGTGCGGCCGCTGCGGTTGCGGAGCTACTCGATCTCGTCCTCGCCGCTGGTGTCGCCGCGCGAGGCGGAGTTGATGGTGTCGCTGTTGGAGGAGCCCGCTCGCTCGGGGGCGGAACGCTTCACGGGCGTGGCCTCGGCCTTCTTGCAGGAAGTCGCGCCCGGAGACGTGCTGTACGCCAAGGTCATCGAATGCCAGGAGTCGTTCCGCCTGCCCGGCGGCGACACCCCGGCCATCCTGATCAGCGCCGGCACCGGCCTCGCACCGTTCCGAGCCGCCATCGCCGCCCGCACCGTGATCCCCGGCGGACCGCTCCTGTGCTATTTCGGCTGCCGACACCCGGACGTCGACTTCCTGCATCGCGACGAACTCGCGGCAGCTCATGCCGACGGCGTCATCAGCCTGCGACCTGCCTTCTCACGCGCCCCTGAGGGAGGTGTTCGCTATGTCCAGCACGCCATCGAACGCGACGGCGATGAGATCTGGCACCTCCTGCAGGACGGTGCCCATGTGCGGGTCTGCGGCGACGGCCGGCTGATGGCCCCTGACGTCCGGGCGGCCTTCCGTCGGCTGCACCGGAAGCACACCGGCGGTTCCGAGGAGGACGCGGAGGCCTGGCTACGGGAACTGATGGCGAGTGGCCGCTACGTCGAAGACGTTTGGGCCGGCTGACCGGCGGGCATAAGTTTCCGGCGAGAAAGTTATGATGCGACACGGATTGCCGGCCTGGTCATAAGAATCCCCCTACGTAGCGCTCAGCCACAGCTTTCCAGGGAAGCGCTGGGCTTCGGTGGCCGCCTGCCCGAATCGGCTTGACACGCTCCACCACAGGGGGAAGTGGTGGGCGAGGATGGAGCTACCGCGCCGGAAGTAGAGGGCCCAACACAATTCAACACGGCGCCTCTCAGTACGCCGGTTTACCGCGGCACAGCCTGTCGGGTAATTCATCACCCCCTTACCGACCCAGCCCGGGAGGCGTAGGGTCACGCCCATGAACTCCCACCCGGCCATCGTGGTCGAAAACCTTCGAGTGGTCCGCGGACACCGCACCGTCCTGCGGGGCCTGAGCTGCACAATCGGATCCGGCTGCGTGACCGGGCTGTTGGGTCCTTCCGGTTCGGGGAAGTCCACCTTCATGCGCGCGATCCTGGGCGTGCAGATCATCGCGGGTGGGACCGTGACGGTCCTCGGCGCGCCAGCCGGGAGCCCCGGTCTGCGGCGCCGCGTGGCCTATCAGACCCAGTCACCCTCGGTGTATCGCGACCTCTCGGTGCGGGAGAACGTCCGGTATTTCGCACGACTTGCGGGCGTCCCCCGCGAGCGGGCCGAAGGAACCATCGAACAAGTTGGCCTTGCCTCCCATGCGCGCCAGCTGGTGGGCAACCTCTCGGGCGGGCAACTCTCGCGCGTCTCGCTGGCCTGCGCCCTCGTCGGCGACCCGGAGCTGCTCGTCCTCGACGAACCCACGGTGGGCCAGGATCCCGTCCTGCGCCGCGAGCTCTGGGCCCTCTTCCGGGAGCGCGCGAGCACCGGCACCACCTTCCTCGTGTCCTCCCACGTGATGGACGAGGCGGCTCGCTGCGACGAGCTCCTCCTCCTGCGCGACGGGCTACTCCTTGCCCACGAGTCTCCTGCCGAACTCCTTGAGCGCACCGGTGCCCGCGACTACGACGCCGCCTTCCTCACGCTGGTCATGGGAGGCGAGCGATGAACCTCCGGTCATGGTTCGCCACCACCATTCGCATCCTCCGCCAACTCCTGCGGGACCGGCGCACAATCGGGATCGTCCTCGTGATCCCGGTCGTCATCCTGACGCTGCTGCACTACCTCTTCGACGAACGCCAACCCATGGTCTCCACCATCGAGGCCCAGATGCTGGTGGTCTTCCCGATCACGATCATGTTCCTCCTCACCGCCATCGCGATGGTCCGCGAACGCATCTCAGGCACCCTCGAGCGGCTCATGACCACCCCCATCGGCAAGGCCGACATCCTCTTCGCCTACGCGACGGCTTTCGGGGTGCTCGCCACCCTCCAGTCCGCCGTCGCCTCGACATTCGGCTCCCTTGTCCTCGGGATGCAGGTCACAGGGCCGCTCTGGCAACTCTTCCTCACCGCAATCGTCTCCGCCCAGCTCGGCGTTGCGCTCGGGCTCCTGGCCTCCGCGATCTCCCGCAGCGAGTTCCAGGCGGTCCAGATGTTCCCGGTCCTGGTCATCCCGCAACTGCTGCTCTGCGGCCTGTTCGGCCCACGGGAGGCCATGGCGGACTGGCTGGAGACCATCTCGGGCTGGCTGCCCATGACCTACGGCGTCGAGGCCATGCAGGAAACC
>JAUNRO010000308.1 GCA_030544185.1 Propionibacteriaceae bacterium
TGCCCTCGGCCATGGATACCGCGAGGACCTCGTCGGCGATCAGTGCCTGGTGCTCCCGCACGGCGTCGGCCAGCTCGCCCTCGGCTGACCACGTGAGCGTGATCCGGTCGGATACCTCGAAGCCGGAGCCCTTGCGGGTCTCCTGCACCAGGCGGATAACCTCGCGGGCGAGGCCGGCACGGCGCAGCTCGGCGGTGATCTCCAGGTCCAGCGCGACCGTCTCACCCTGGTCGTTGATCACCGACCAGCCCTCGCGCGGGCGCTCGGAGATCAGCACGTCGTCGGCGGTCACCTCGATCCCGGCGGGATCGACTTCCGGCACCTCGACCCGGGCGGCCCCGCTCATGCGCAGCGACTCGGCGAGGGCGGCCGCGTCAGCCGCCGCAATCGCGTTGGCCACGACCGGGGTCTGCTTGCCGAACCGCTTGCCGAGGTTGCGGAAGTTGCCCTTGGCCGAATAGTCGACAAGGTCGCCCGCCGAGGCGAACGACTCCACGCCCTGCACGTTCAGCTCCGCCGCAATCTCGCTCCGCAGTTCATCGCTGAGCGCCGCATAAGCCCGCGACGGAACGAGCACCCGCGACAGCGGCTGGCGCACCTTCACCTTTGCCTCCGCCCGGGCCGAACGGCCGAGCTCGACAAGCCGCTCGGTCAGGGCGACCGCGGCATCCAGGTCCTCGTCGATCAGCCCTTCGTCGGCGAGCGGCCACGGCGCGAGGTGCACCGACTCCGGCCCCTCGGGATCGGTGGCGACGAAGAGATCCTGCCACACCCGCTCGGTGATGAACGGCACGAGCGGCGCCATCAGCCGGGTGACGATGTGCAGCGCCTCGTGCAACGTCCACAGCGCGGCCGGGTCGCCGTCCCAGAAGCGGCGACGGGAACGCCGGACATACCAGTTGGACAGGCTGTCCACGAAGTCCGAGAGCAGCGTGCCCGTGCGCTGGGTGTCGAAGTTCTCCAGCGCCGCGGTGACCTCCCGGACCAGCAAGTGGGTCCGCGAGACGAGCCAGCGATCCAGGACCGGACGGTCGGCGACCGCCGGCGCGGCGCCCGTGGGTGACCACCCGTTCGCCCCGGCGTACAACGCCTGGAAGCTCACCGAGTTCCAGAACGTCAGCAGGACCTTGCGCACCGTCTCCTGGATCGACGCATGCCCCACCCGGCGCGCCATCCACGGCGAGCCCGAGCACGCCATGAACCAGCGCACCGCATCGGCGCCGTGCTCGTCCATCAGCGGGATCGGCTCGAGGATGTTGCCGAGATGCTTCGACATCTTGCGGCCGTCCTCGGCGAGGATGTGGCCGAGGCAGAGCACGTTCCGATAGTTGTTCTGGTCGAACACAGCCGTGTTCACGGCCATCTGCGAATAGAACCAGCCGCGGGTCTGGTCGGTCGCCTCGCAGATGAAGTCGGCCGGGAAGTGGGTCTCGAACTTCACCTGCGAGCCGTCGGCCCAGGGATAACCCCACTGCGCGAACGGCATCGCTCCGGAGTCGAACCAGGCGTCGATAACTTCGGGTACGCGGCGGAAGGTGCCCTCCACGCCGGGCTTGGTGAACGTCACGTCATCGATGTAGGGCCGGTGCGGGTCCATCCCCGTGACATCGGAGCCGACGAGCTCGGACAGCTCCGCCAGCGACCCGATGCACACCAGCTGCGCCGGATCGAGGTCGTTGCGCCAGATCGGCAGGGGCGTACCCCAATAGCGCGTGCGCGACAGCGCCCAGTCGACGTTGTTCTTCAACCAGTCGCCATAGCGGCCCCACTTGATGCTGTCGGGATACCAGTTGGTGGCCTCGTTCTCCCGCAGCAGGGCGTCTTTGAACTGAGTGGTGCGGATGTACCACGACGGCTGCGCGTAGTACATGAGCGGGGTGTGGCAGCGCCAGCAGTGCGGATAGGAGTGCTCGTGCTTGACCGCGCGAAACAGCAGGCCGCGCTGCTTGAGGTCCGTGAGCGCGAGCGCATCGGCGTCCTTGAAGAACACGCCACCGACGAGGCCGATCCCGTCGTGGAATTTTCCGTCCGGGCCGATCGGGTTGACGAACTCGACGCCGTGGCGCTTGCAGGACTGATAGTCGTCCTCACCGAACGCCATCGCCTGGTGCACCAGGCCCGTGCCGTCGCCGGCGGTGACGTAGTCCTCGGTGACCACGAACCACGCCCGGCCCGGCTGGTCGACGACATCGAACGGACGCTGATAGTCCCAACCGACCATCTCCGAGCCGGCAAAGCGGTCCTGGATCTCCCAGCCCTCACCGAGCGCGGAGGCGAGGTTGCCCTCGGCGACGATCAGGGTGGACTCGCCGTCGGTCGCGGTCACATAGGTCATGTCCGCTCCGACCGCGACGAGCGCGTTCGACAGCAGCGTCCACGGCGTGGTGGTCCAGACGACGAGATCGGCCTTGCCGGCATAGGGTCCCGAGGTCAGCGGCAGCCGCACATAGGCGGTGGTGTCCACGACGTCCTCATAGCCTTGGGCGAGTTCGTGGTCCGACAAGGTGGTGCCGCAGCGCGGGCAATAGGGCGCGACGCGCTGGTCCTCGGTCAGCCAGCCGGACTCGAAGATCTGCTTGAGCGCCCACCACTCCGACTCGATATAGCTGGCGTCCATCGTCCAGTAGGCGTCGTCCATGTTGACCCAATAGCCCATGCGGGTGGTCAGCTCAGCGAACGCGTCGACGTGGCGCATCACCGACTCGCGGCACCTCGCGTTGAACGCCTCCACCCCATAGGCCTCGATCGCGGGCTTGCCGTTGATCCCGAGCTCCTTCTCCACCGCCAGCTCCACGGGCAGACCGTGGCAGTCCCAGCCGGCCTTGCGCCCGACATAGCGCCCCTGCATCGTCCGGAACCGGGGGACGACGTCTTTGAAGACCCGCGCCTCGATGTGGTGGGTGCCCGGCATGCCGTTGGCGGTCGGCGGGCCCTCGTAGAAGGTCCACGGCTCGCCACCGGCGGTCTGCTCCAAGGACTTGGTGAAGGTGTCCTGTTCGGCCCACAGCTCGAGAATGCCGTGCTCCATCTCCGACAGGTTCACCTGCGGGGGCACGCTGCGATAGGCGCGGGCGGGGGTCGGCTCGGTCATGGGGTCCTCGTCGCTCAAGTCCTGGATCGGGACGAGGGACGAGCGACGACGCCCGCGGTACCACCCTCATTGGCCGGCCTGCGCCGACCCACTTCGTTGCGCCGCAGCCGGTTCTAGTGAGCGGATTGCTCCGCCGTTCTTCCGGCAGCTCCGGGGTGATGGCCCCATCCTCGCCTCGCGACGCAGGAATGATAGCCGATTCCTGCCCCGCGCCAAGCGCCTTGATCACGCCGGCGTACGCCAGGGGAATGCCCGCTCAGCCGACCTTGCGGCTCGCGCGGACCTTCAGCTGGATCGCGTCCGGGTTCGAACAGGCGGTGATCGACGCCGGGAACAGGAACGCGGTCCACGTGTTCGGCACGATCACCTGAACATAGTTGGCCTGGGTCGGCTGGCAGTTCGCCACCCGGGCGGGCTCGGTGACATGCACCTCCGACGCGGCCTGCTGGCCCGGCTCGAGGCGGAACCGCTTCGGCGTATATCTCCGGTCGCGGTCCGCGGCATGACCGATCTGGACACCACCCGGCCCGCTCGCGAAGGCGACCCCGGGGAAGCCGAGGATCTCGCAGGCGCTGGTGGAGGTGTTCGTCATCCAGATGAGATAGGCGTCGTAGGTCGGGCCATTGACCGCCGGGTCGGGCTCGAACGACACATTGAGGGCACCGGGCTGGCAGTCCCCCACCGCCGCCGGCGCGGGCTGCCGGGCGGGCGCTGCCGGCGCAGCCGGGGCCGGTGCATAGGTCGCGGGGGGCGCCTGGGGCGCCTGGGGGGCCTGTGGCGCAGCCGGGGCTGCGGGCGCCGCCGGCACCGCGGGTGCGGCCGGCGCTTGCGGTGCCTGCTGCT
>JAUNRO010000309.1 GCA_030544185.1 Propionibacteriaceae bacterium
GGCACGGCGACACAAGAAGCGGCCACCAGGCCGACCGGCGGCACGACGTCGCCATCCATAGCCGGTGGGTCAAGACCTGACCGGGTCTCACGCTGCCAAGGGTGCGCGCAACCTCGTGTGGAGTTCGGGCCAGGCGGCGGCGAACCCGGGGTGCAGCGGCAACCGGTCCACCGCGGCCAGGTCCACCCAGTCGACACGCTCGGACTCGGCATTCCGCGGGGCGATCGGCACCGGGTGCTCGAGGCGCACGACGAACGTCCGATAGGCCCAACCGCCGTGGTCGCTCACGTGTGCGAGCTCCGCGGGCAGTGCGGCCGGAACCCCGATCAGCTCCTCGTGCACCTCACGGACCGCTGCCGTCCACGGGCTCTCTCCCGGCTCGAGGGAACCGCCCGGGGTGCTCCAGGTCCCTGCGTGGTGGGAGTTCGCACGCAGCTGCAGCAGCACGCGCTGCTGGCTGGTCAGCAGCACCCCGGCGGCTCCGTGGGCGCCGAAATGCCGGCATCCCCGTGCGCAGGTGATCATGTTCATCGTGTCGTCCTTTCCGAGGGTCCGGACGCGAGGTTCGCGTCCGCTGGACGACGATGTCCACGGCCTCTTGCTACGCGGTGCACAGTGGCATCTGCCTTCACCCGACGGACATGTCGGCCAACTCCGGGTGAGCATCCGGTGAACCGGGGATCGGTGCGCGCAGGGCGGAACGCGTCACGATCGCCTGACTCGAGGCGACTAGCATCGGCGCGGAGCCGAGCATGAGCAAGGCGCGGAGCCAGCGAAGGAGCAATCAGATGAGCGAGCCAGTGTGCGTGGCCTCGGTCGGGGACATCGAGCCGGGCGAGGCGATCGTGATCTCCCGGGAGGTCGCGACCACCCATGACGACATCGCCCTGATCAAAACCGAGGCGGGGGAGATCTATGCCCTCGACAACACCTGCAGCCATGCCCTGGCCTCGCTCGCCGAAGGTTGGGTCGAAGAGGACTGCATCGAGTGCCCTCTGCATTCGGCGGCGTTCTCCCTGAGGACCGGCGAGGCGCTCAGTCTGCCCGCCACCGAGCCGGTGGGCACCCATAAGGTCGAGATTCGCGGCGATGAGGTGTGGATCCATCCCGGCTCGGTCAAGGGTGAGCTCTGAACCGTCGGATCGGCAGGGGGCTCAGGTCAGCCCGCGCGGGCGTACGCTTCGCCGGCCGGGGTGATCACCGGTCCGGGATCGAACAGGTTCACCGCCGAGACGGGCTGCCACGGCGGGAGCGCGAACCATGCATAGCGCTCCACGAACGTCAACGCCTCCAGCATGGCGACGCACGCGGCGGCGTACTCACCCTGACGGACGTGATCCGGAAACCGGGGATGCTCGCCCAGCCAGTCGATCATGGCGAACTCGGTGAGCCACACCGGCAGGCCATAGCGCTCGTGGACGCGGTGGAGGTGGTCCCGCAGGGCGGTGACGCCGGCGGCGACATCGGCGCCGTGGTCATACCAATGCACGCACAGGAAGTCGACGCGCAGACCGCGCGCCCACACCCCGTCCAGGAACGCCGCCAGCCAGGGTGAGGTGTCCGCCGGCGCCGAGGTCGCAGGCGAGCCCAGGCGTAGCCGGGTCTCCATCAGCTGGGGCCAGAGCGCGAGCGCATGGTCGACCGTGAGATTGGCCTGGTGAGGCAGGTCGGGCTCATTGAACCCCTGGAGCGCCGAGCCGTGGCGGACCGCGTCGGCCAGGTGGTCATCGGTGACCTCGCCGGCTCCGAAGATCATCGGGACGAACTCAACGCCCCGCACGCCAGGAAGGGGGTCGGAGCGCCAGTTGAAATACCAGCTGGCGCCGGTCTGGATCATCGCCGATCGCAGGCCATCGAATTCCCAGGCGCCCACGCCCTTCTTGGGCGTCGACGTGCCGGGCGTGGGGCCGGCGCAACCCGCGGCGAGCAGCGGCAGCGCAGTCAGGCCCAGCAGGGCCTGGCGGCGGGTCAGCGTCACGAAGTCTCCCGGTGCGTGGTCGGTGCGGGTGACCGGCCGGCCCAAGATCATTCCCCCGGCTCAGCCCTCGCGCGCCGCGGCGGCGGCCTCGCTCACGGCAGCTCGGCGGGCGGCGCGCTTGCGAGCGGCGTACGCCTGGGAGGCCTTCGCGCAAACCTCGCGGACCGCGTGCAGTTCCACGTTGGGATCGAAGCGGCCCGTCGGTGCGGAAATCGACAGCGCCGCCACCGGAGTGCCGGTCGCGGTCAGCACGGGCGCGGCGATGCAGCTCAGCCCGAGCATCGTCTCCTCCCGCTCGAAGGCGAACCCGCGATGCTTGGCCTCGGCGAGCTGAGCGCGCAACTCATCGGGATCGGTGACCGTATGGCTCGTCCACTGGGGCAGTTCCTCGGTGGCGAGGATCTCGTCGACCAGAGCCGCGTTGTAGCACAACAGGATCTTGCCGACCGCGGTGCAGAAGGCGGGCAGTCTCCCGCCGATGCGCGACGGAGCCGGCACATGGTGCAGGCCGTGGAGCTTGTTGAGATAAACAACGTGCGCGCCCTCGAGAACGGCGAGATGCACGGTCTGTCGGGTGCGCTCATAGAGGTGGGCCAAGAAAGGCGTCAGGATGTCGCGGATTTCCTCGACCTCCGGCACCGCCACGGGGGCGGTCAGCTCGTTGAGCAGCGGGCCAAGCCGGTAATTGCTGCCGGCGCGCTCGACCGCGCCGTTCTTCTCCAGCACCGCGAGCAGACGGAACGCTGTCGACTTGCTGAGCTCGGTCCGCCGCGCCAGCTCGCTCACACCCACGCCCGAGGAGGCATCCTTGCCGAACGCTCCGAGCAGGCTGAGCGCCTTGTCCACTGCTGTGCGGCTGTCCCGCTGGTTGGGCATAGCCCCCCGTTCCGTCGTTGGATATCGGTCTATCCAGAAGTCGAGACAGTCTAACCCTCCGGTGACCGCCATGGGGAGTGGGGCAGTGTGGTTCGGGGGAACGCAAGGACCCGATCCTCCACACCAGTGGAAGACCGGGCCCTTGGGTCAGCAGTCGTGGTCGACGACCCGACGAGATCAGGCAGCAGCGTTCGCGAGCGAGACCGCCACGTCGATGATCATGTCCTCCTGGCCGCCGACATAACGGCGCCGGCCGATCTCCTCGAGGATCTCGGTGACCGGGACGCCATAGCGCTCGGCCGCCCGCTCCGCATGGAAGAGGAAGGAGTTGTAGACACCGGCCTTGCCCTGGATGATCGACGCCCGGTCCATGATCGGCATGCGCGTGATCATCGGCTTCATGACGTCCTCGGCCGCGTCCAGGATCAACTTGGTGTCGACCCCGGTGTGGACGCCGAGCCGCTCGAAGGCGGGCACGAGCACCTCGGTGGGCGAGTTGCCCGCACCAGCGCCGAACGCGTTCAGCGAGCCGTCGACCTGGGTCGCACCCTCGCGGGCGGCGAACACCGAGTTGGCGACACCGAAGCTCATGTTCTGGTGGCCGTGGAAGCCCACCTGGGCGTCGTCGCCGAGCTCGTCGCGCAGCGCCTTGACCCGATCGGAGACGTCGTCCAGGATCAGCGCGCCAGCGGAGTCGACGACATAAACGCACTGGCAGCCGGCGTCGGCCTGGATGCGGGCCTGCTTGGCCAGCTCCGCGGGCCCGATCATGTGCGAGAGCATGAGGAAGCCGACGGTCTCCAGACCCATCTCGCGTGCGGCGTTGAAGTGCTGGATGGACACATCCGCCTCGGTGCAGTGCGTGGCGATGCGGATGATGTCGATGCCGCGGGCCTTGGCCTCACGCATCTCGTGCACCGTGCCGAGGCCCGGCAGCATGAGCGCGGCGACCTTGGCGTTGGTCACGGTCTCCTTGACGGCCTCGATCAGATCGAGCTCGCTGGTGTGGGAGAAGCCGTAGTTGAAGCTGGAGCCGGCCAGGCCGTCGCC
>JAUNRO010000310.1 GCA_030544185.1 Propionibacteriaceae bacterium
CGCGGCCTCGAGGTCGCTCAGATCGGCGGCGCCCTTGACGTCCTTGGCTGACTCCTTGAGCGTCTGCTGCGCCTCCAGCAGCTCCCGCTTGGCGTCTTCGATGAGCGCCACTTCCTCGCGCAACTGCTTGGCGATGAACGCCTTCGGATGCAGGTCCTTCAGTTCCAGATCCGCGTACTCCGGGCCCAGCTCGGTGGCCAGCGTGGTCTTGGCGTTGTTGGCGATGTCGCGGAAGTAGACGAACAGCCGGGCGGCCTTGCGCGAGAACTCGGGCAGCTTCTCCGGCCCGAACATGAGCATGGCCAGCACCAGGATGATGACGAGATCCGTCGCGCTGATGCCGAACATGTCCCCTAGGCTACCGGCGCATCAACGGCCCGGCGCCAACCGGCCCAGCCCATCGAGGATCTGCCGCGGTAGCGAGCGCTGATACGGCTGTTGTCCGGGCAGCTCAGCCATCAGCGCGCTCAGCTCATCGGCCGAGCAGTTGCACGTCACGGAGATGACCGCACCGCCGGACTGCCACACCTCCACCGAGGCCTTCCCCGAGGCCCGGTCGGTCTGGGCGAGCGCGCCGTCGCCGAGCACGCCCTGCGTCCAGCCCACCACCGCGGTGTCGAAGCCGTCCGAGTAGACCAACGTCATCGAACCCTCCGACGACGCGTGCGCGACCAGCGGCACCCCGGCCAGTTCGAGCGGGCAGCGCTCGAACCCGACGCACCACCCTTCCGCCTCCGACGACGACGCGGGCTGCAGCGAGATCAACTGCGTGGCCGCGTCCTGATCGAACCCGGCGGCATCCAGCTTGAGCTCGCGGTAGCCGACGGCGAGGCTGACGCGCCCGTGGGCGTCGTAGCGTTCCGTCCACATCATCAAGCCGGTTTCGGCGTCCACCCACCAGCGCGCGGCCGGGTGGTCGCCGTCGTTGGCCTGCACCCGGATGGTGTCGCGCCCGGCGATCTGCTCGACGGTGGCGCTGCGCACATAGGCCCATTCCGGTGGCGCCTCCACCAGGCGGGCGCCGATGTCGGGCAGGAAGCTGGAGCTGAAGCGGTTGCCGCGCACATCGAGCACCTCGAGCTGCGCGCCGTAGCCCACCACGCGGGTGGTGCGGACATCGGCCACGTGGTAGCCCTGGCGGCCGTCGCTGACCCACACGCGCTGGACGCCGGTGAGGTTGAGATCGGTGTCGGCGGCGCGGCGCAGCACGGAGGCGGCCTCATCGGCGGAGATGGAGACGGAGCGGGTTTCGGCCAGCCGGGGGTCGTAGCTCTCCGGCACGCCGAAATCGGCGTCGCGTTCGTGGGCCAGCAGCACCGCGCCCACGGCTTCGTTGACGCTGATCGCCGACAGCGACCGGGAGAACTGCATGCGGGCGGCCTTGATGGGATCGGTGAGCTTCGTCGGGCCAGGGGCAACGAGCGTGGCCAGCACGATCGTCGACACCATCACGGCCAGCAGCGCGACGCCACCTTGGGCCGCGCGGCGCGCCCGGCGCTTCCGCGCGGTGGGCAGGGCGCCGCTGCCGGCGGCCATGTACAGCGGGGTGGCGGCGTGCTCGCCGGCGATCGATTCCAGCTTGGCCGCCAACGTCTCGGGGGCGGCGGAGCGCCTCGAGGAGCCGAGCGTGGAGCACACTGAGGAGATGGCGGCCACCTCGTCGCGGCAGCGCTCGCAGCCCGCCAAGTGGTAGCTCACCTGCTCCCAGCGTTTGGGCGGCAGCGTCTCGTCGGCGTAGGCCGACAGGTCAGGGAAGTAGCGTTCGCAGGGGCCTTTGGCCATCTAGGACACTCCGGCGTAGCGCGTTCGTCCCTCGGTGGGGGCGCGGTGCGAAAGCGTTTCGCGGAGCGCGGCCCTTCCTCGGGCGATCCGGGAACGCACCGTGCCGAGCTTCACATCGAGGACCTCTGCGATTTCCTCGTAGCTCAGGCCCTCAATGTCACACAGGACCACCGCGACGCGCTGCTCGGGGCTGAGCGAGCGCAGGGCGGCGGCGACGTCGGCGTCAAGCTCGGCGTCGTCGTGTAACTCCTCGGGACCCGTCGCGGCGCCCCAGACATGGTCAGGGGCCACCGACAGCGCGTCCATGCGGATGCGCTGCTTGCGGCGGGCGGAATCGAGGAAGAGGTTCGTCGTGATGCGGTGCAGCCAGCCCTCGAGAGTCCCGGGCTGGAAGCTGTGGATCGACTTGAACACGCGCACGAACACGTCCTGGGTCAGGTCTTCTGCGTCGTGCTGGTTGCCGGTGAGGCGGTAGGCGAGGCGGTACACCCGGTCGGAGTGGTCTCGGACCAACTCCTGCCATGTGGGGGCAGCCCAAGCGGGCTCAGCGGCTTTTGCCACCTTGCTCCCTCGAAACATTCGCCTCTCCATGCCCTCTACCGTTTCAGCCCAACCTGTGAACAAGCTGTGGACTCCCTAGGGATAACGCTTCAGACCGGCGAAAAGTTCCCGGATCATGCTGGTTGAGCCATCTCGCTGGTTGAGCCGGGTTCTCGTGAGCTTGCGAGCGAGAAGCCGTGTCGAAACCCGGTGAGCTTCACATCAGCGTTGATGGGACGGCCTAGGGGTTTCGACAGTGATGATTGAGGTGCTCGGGTAGTGCCCCACCTGTGGGTGGGTGCATGATCGGAGCAGTGGTGATCCTGCCGGGGGTCTGACTCTGGTTTCGACTGACCGGACCAATATGTTGGTTCGTGTCCATATCGCGATTCGTCGGCCCCTGGTGGGACACGGCTGCCCGAGAACGGGATCTGACCTTATAGGAGCTTACCCTCCCGCAGTGGTTCGTCACTGTCTTGTCGAGCCGTTTCCTCGGGCAACCGGTCACCATTTGTTGTCCCTTCGCCAGAAACGAGGAACTGATGTCCATCATGACCCATCCACCCACCGTTGACCATCTCGTTGCTGGGATCGACACCCACCACGACTTCCATGTGGTCGTGGTGGTCGATCCCCTCGGCCGGCCTTTGGAGCAACGCCGGTTCGACGCTGACCCCGCCGGTGACCAGACCGCGGTCGGTTGGCTGACCGGGCTGGGAGTGGGGTTGGCCGGGGTCGAGGGCTCCGCCAGCTACGGACTGGGAATCGCTCGGGCCTTACACACCGCCGGGATCCAGGTGGTCGAGGTCACCCGCCCGAACCGGCAAGACCGCCGCGCCCGCGGCAAGTCCGACCCGATCGACGCGCACAACGCCGCCCTCGCCGCGCTGAACGGGACACGCACCGCACCGATGAAACACGACACCGACCTCGACCAGCTACGAATCCGCCACGGGCTACGCAACTCCGCCGTGACAGCCTGCACCGCGGTCACCAACCAGATCTGGTCCTACTGGAAACGGGTCTACCCCACCACCCCACGCCCCACCTCGATGACCCAAACCCTGGCCCACCAACTCGCCGCCACCGACACCCCACTGGCAGCCGCCGCGGACCGCTGGCTCGCCCTCACCCACGAGATCAACACCCACACCCGCTGGATCACCAGCTGGATCACACACCACCACCCCCACCTGCTCCAGGTCCCCGGCATGGGCCCCTTCTGCGCCGCAACCCTCCTCCTGACCGCCGGTGACAACCCCGAACGCCTCACTACCGAAGCCGCGTTCGCCCGACTCTGCGGTGTCGCCCCGATCCCGGTGTCATCAGGCCGCAACCAACACATGCGACTCCACCGCGGCGGCCACCGACAAGCCAACCGGGCCATCGACATCATCGCCAAACAACGACGCCGATGGGACCCCACCAGCCAGACCTACCTCCAACGACGCATCGAACAAGACCACAAAAAACCCAAGGCCGCGCTCCGCTGCCTCAAACGCGCCATCGCCCGCGAAATCTACAAAGAACTCCGCAAATCACTTGACAACCTATAGGAGCATCGCGACCGCG
>JAUNRO010000311.1:0-229 GCA_030544185.1 Propionibacteriaceae bacterium
GACGCTGATTGTCGCTATTATTCGGCAGTCCTTGACAACCTTCCAGAGGCCGATACTGAACAAACCGCAAGCCGAGAGCCCCAGCTGCTCTTCACGCACTGCGGCGGAAAGGCTCGCATGTCGTCCGTGGTGGACGCTCTGCGCGCGGTTAGCGTACCCGTAATCGTTGTTGCCGACTTCGACGTCCTGCGAAATCCCACCGATATCGAGAAGATCGTTACGGCCTTGG
>JAUNRO010000311.1:239-3894 GCA_030544185.1 Propionibacteriaceae bacterium
CCGACTATAGAAAGTGCGAGGCGGATCTAAAGCTGGTAGCCGATGCGCTAACATCCGACGAAAAGCCCCTGCGCAAACTAACTCTACGAGATGAATTGAATCGGAAGATCGCGGCCCTGCCAAACGAAACCGTGGATCGGAGGGAGGCCGACGCGTTACGGACAGTTCTGAAATCGGAGTCTGGCTGGGATAAGGCGAAGCGAGCTGGATTACAAGCTGTACCGCAAGGCGACGCTTTTAGAGCATGCGAACGGCTTCTTGCAGAGTTGCGCAACGCTGGCTTATGCGTGGTCCCCGTTGGGGAATTGGAGCGTTTCGCTCCAGGGACACCCGGCCACGGCCCTTCGTGGGTGTCTGCCGTACTTGAGCAGCAGCTTCACCAGACACCAGGACGCGACGCCCTCGATTTCGTAAAAGGCATTCGCAACTCAGCCACGCGTTAATCCCCGGTCGATGCTGGGATCGAACCAGGAATCCACCAATCGTAATCACCTGAAGAAGGTAGTTGGTGCCGCAGAGGAGCGGCCCGCCGCACGGTGGCCTCGTTGAGCCTGGGAAGTGTCATGCATGCTGGAAACTGCGGCATCCGCGCGGCCCGTCTTGGGCCGATGACGGGCTACCTCAGCAGCTGTGGAGGTCGCCGAACGGCTCGCCTTCAGCAGGCCGGGCATCACAGCGAAGTGCTGGGGACTCGGCCAGCTTCGAGGCCATCTGGAAGGATCGGTCCATGTCCGGGGGAGGTAATTGATGGCCACCAGTGATGCATTGGTCGTGGTCGAGGACTGGATCTCCGAGCACTACTTCACCTCCGACGCGACGAAGGAGACCTTCCGCAAGCACGTCCTCGACCGCCGCAAGGAGTGGGACGCCGACAAGGCCGCGTCGCCGCTCGCGCGGTTCACGGCCGAGCGCGCCAAGCTGAGTTCGGATCTCGCGGCGCTGCACGATGCAGACCCCGACGAGCTCGACCCGCAGCTCAACGTGTCGGTCCAGGACAGGCTGCTCACGATCCTTGGGTTCACGACCGCCCCGCTGACGATCACCCACGACGGCCCGCTCATCCGTTACGCCACTCCGGGCATCGATGCCCCCGCCCCGTTCGTGGTCGTCCGCGCGAAGCCGATCGAGACCCCGACGGACATCTTCGCCAAGAACGACAAGACGCTCGCGACCCCAACGACCCTCGACGACACGGTCTACACCTCCGTCGCCCGCTTCCTCTCCGCCCTCTTCGTCTCCGACGAAGCACCAAAGTTTGCGCTCATCATCGCCGGCCGCTGGGCAGTCGTCGCCGAGCAGGGCCGCTGGGCCGAAGCCCGCTGCCTCGCGATCGACCTCCAGACCATCGCGGACCGCAACGACACCAAGCGCGGCGGCGAGATCGACACCGCCCTCACCTGCCTGGAGGCCGGCTCGCTCGCGCCCACTCCGGACGGCGACATCTGGTGGGAGAAGGTCTTCGAGGACTCGGTCAAGCACACGGTCGGGGTGAGCAAGGACCTGCGTGAGGGCGTACGTCTCTCGATCGAGATCATCGCCAACGATGTCGTACGCCGCCGCCAGGCGGAGAACCTCCCCCCGCTCCCGGCAGAAGACGCCCAGCCCCTCGCGATCGAGGCGCTGCGGTTCCTCTATCGCATTCTGTTCCTGCTGTTCGCCGAGGCCTCGCCGGAGCTGGAGGTGCTGCCGACGGGCGCGCCGGACTATGACCAGGGCTACTCCCTCGATCGCCTCCGCGAGCTCGTCCTCGTCGAGCTGACCTCGCCCCAGGCCAGGGAGGGCAAGCACTTCTATGAATCCCTCGCCGTCCTCTTCAAGCTCGTCGATCGCGGCCACAAGTCCGAAGACGGCCTCACGTTCAACTCCCTGCGCGCGGACCTGTTCCTCCCCAAGGCAACGGCACGGATCGATGAGGTCGGGCTGTCGAACGAGGCGCTGCAGAAGGTCCTGCGCCACCTGCTCCTGAGCAAGGAGTCGCGCCGGCAGGACCGTGGCTTCATCTCCTATGTCGAGCTGGGCATCAACCAGTTGGGCGCGGTCTATGAGGGCCTGATGTCCTACACCGGCTCGTTCGCGACCGAGGATCTCTATGAGGTCGCGAAGAACGGTGACCCGGAGAAGGGCTCGTGGGTCGTGCCGATCGATCGAACGCACGACATCGCGGAGAGCGATTTCGTGAAGGTCGAGGACGAGGCGACCGGCGAGCTGCGGCGGGTGATCCATCGGCGCGGGACGTTCGTGTTCCGGCTCTCCGGGCGCGAGCGGCAGCAGTCAGCCTCGTACTACACCCCCGAAGTCCTCACCAAGTTCACCGTCTCCCAGGCGCTGGAGGAGTTGCTCGATCAGGATGGGCACACGACGACCGCGGCCGAGATTCTGCGGTTGTCGGTCTGCGAGCCCGCGCTCGGCTCGGGTGCGTTCGCGATCGAGGCGGTACGCCAGCTCGCCGAGCAGTACCTTCGCCGCCGCGAGGACGAGCTCGGCGAGAAGGTCGATCCGGAGGTACGCCCGCAGGTCCTTCAGCGCATCAAGGCGTCGATCGCGCTGCACCAGGTCTATGGAGTGGACCTCAACGCGACCGCCGTCGAGCTCGCCGAGATCTCGTTGTGGCTGGACACGATGGCGGCCGGGCTGGAGGCGCCGTGGTTCGGGCTGCGGCTGCGCCGGGGCAACTCGCTGATCGGGGCGCGCCATGCCGTGTACACCGAGACCGACCTCAAGAAGAAGACCTGGCTCAGGACCCCGCCCACCGACGTGCCGCTGACCAACCTGGTCGAGGCCCATCAGGCCGGAAATCCCTCCGTGTCCGGCATCGACGGCCGCATCCACCACTTCCTCCTGCCGGCCGAGGGTTGGGGCTCGACCGCGGAGTCGGCGGAGGCGAAGAAGCTGGTCCCGGAGCGGGTGACGGCCGTACGCGACTGGTCCCGTTCCCTGCGCAAGGTCCCGTCTGCTGCGCAGATCAAGCGGTTAAAGGGCCTGAGCGAGCGAGTCGAGGTCCTGTGGACGTACGCCTGGCGTCGCCTCACGATCGCCGAACAGCAGTCCGCCCGGGACATCGACATCTGGGGCAACCCGCTGGCTGCGGACCTCGGCAATGTGGAAACCAAGACCGTCACGCGCGAACAGATCGAGGAATCCCTTTCCGACCCTGACGGTGCCTATCGCCGCTTGCGCCTCGTGATGGACGCGTGGTGCGCGCTGTGGTTCTGGCCGCTCACGCTTCCGGAGGGCGAATCCGGTACGCCCGTCACCCCGCCGGCACTCGACCAATGGCTCGACGCGCTGGAAGGCATCCTCGGAAAACCTGTCCAATCCACGGCACGCGACAGGAAGAGGGCCGAGAGCGGCCAAGCCGTACTCTCCACCTCATCCTGGGAGGCCCTCGGCGAAGACGAAACCTTGGACCGCGCTTTCGCCGGAGCTCAGCCCGTCTCCACCGTCGAATCTGCCCACCCGTGGTTGGCAGTCGTGCGCGAAGTCGCTACCCGCCAGGGTTTCTTCCACTGGGAGGTGGACTTCGCCCCCGTCTTCGGTCGCGGCGGCTTCGACCTCCAGGTCGGAAACCCACCCTGGGTTCGGCCGCGCGGTGATGTCGATGCGCTGCTCGCCGAGACCGATCCCTGGTGGATGCTGGCGCTCAAGCCGAGTGAAG
>JAUNRO010000312.1 GCA_030544185.1 Propionibacteriaceae bacterium
GACCGGTCTTGCACTCCCTCTCGCCCGAGTACCAGCAAGGTAGACGGCTCGACCAACTCATCGGTCAGACCATCGCGGCGTTTCAGGAAGAGCTGGACCGCAGCGGCGATCCCGTGGCGGCATTGATGCGCCTGTCCGAAGAGGATGCTGTTCGGATCCTGACCATTCACAAGTGCAAGGGGCTGGAGTTCGAAAAGGTCGTGGTCTTCGGTGTTGAAAGCCAGTTCTTCTGGGGAGGCACGATCGAGCGCTACCGCTCAGAGTTCTTCGTCGCGATCTCCAGAGCGAAGAACGAGCTCATCCTGACCTACGCCCAACGACGGTCTCGTCCGACGGGCGCACCCTCGAGGTGGGAAGAACAACGGCGCCCGATGCAGGAGTTCATGAACTACGTCGACGAGCAGCTATGAACGATGTGACGAACGACGTCAGGCTTTTCGACCTGGCCTGACCACGGCTGGTACGAGCGCTGTCGGCTTCTTGCGATGCCCGCGAGACAAGGTGCCAGCGCTGTCCCTCGGCAGCCTCGACAGACTCGGCCGCGGGGTTGAAGCCATCACTGTCACGAGGCGCCGTGTGATGCTGCGGTGAACCTCTACTCGACAGCGAACGGCAAGGTTCCCTTGGGTCCCCTGTCAAGGGCCAGTTTGTGGTCCCCGCTGGTGGCCAAGTGGATGTCCCCATCCCTTCGCTGGGTGTTAGCTGGTTTGGAGTTTGGTTCCTCCTCTCGTTCGGGCTTGTCGCATCCGGTACGAGTCACCGTCGGTGACGATGGTGTGGCAGTGGTGGAGGAGGCGGTCGAGCATGCTGACCGCGGTGGTGTGTTCGGGCAGGAACCGGCCCCAAGACTCGAAGGGCCAGTGTGATCCGATTCCGAGTGAGCGGCGTTCGTAGGCGGCTGCGACGAACCGGAACAGTAGTTGGGCTCCGGTGTCGTCCAAGGGTGCGAAGCCGAGCTCATCGACGAGGATGAGGTCGTTGCGGAGCATGGTGTCGATGACCTTGCCGACGGAGTTGTCGGCAAGTCCGCGGTAGAGGTTCTCGACCAGCTCGGCGGCGGTGAAATAGCGTACTCGGTGGCCGTGCTCGACCGCGGCGATTCCCAGCGCGATGAGGGTGTGGGATTTCCCGGTGCCGGCGGGCCCGATCAGGCACACGTTCTCCCGGGCACGGATCCATTCGAGGCTGGCGAGGTAGTCGAAGGTGGCCGGTGGGATTGATGAGGCGGGGACATCGAACTCCTCGAGTCGCTTGCGGACGGGGAACGCGGCGTGGCGCATCCGGGTACGGATGTTGGACTCATCGCGGGCGGCGATCTCGGCCTCGACGAGGGTGCGCAGGAACTCCTCGGGTTTCCACCGCTGGGTCTGTGCAGTGACGAGTAGCTCGGGTGCGAGTCGGCGCATGGCGGCCATCTTCAGTCGTTTCAGACCCTCGTTGAGGTCCGCAGGCAGCGGCGGCGGGGTTGGGGCGGTCATCACACTTCACCCCTGTCGGTGGTCACGATGCGGTAGGCGTCCAGGGATCTGGTGGGCACCGACGGCAAGGTCAGCACCAACGCCTGCCCGGGCAGGGTGGGGTCGGGTGCGTGCCCGCTGGTCGCCAGAATGGAGCGGATGTCAGCGGCCCGACGCCCAGCCGGGACTCGGCGCGCGGGAGCCGCCACCGACCGAACGCCACCGCCCGCTTCAAGGCAGCGAGCAGCGGCTCGGTCCCGTGCGCGGCACCCAGGGTGAGGATCTCCCCGATTTCGCTGCCCAGCTTCGTAACCCCGGCCGCAGCGGCGCCGGTCAGGAACTCCTCGGCGGTCGGCCCCAGGGCGAGGAACTCCCGCTCAGCCGCGGTCCTCGGCCGTGCCCCGCGGTGTGGAGTATCGGGGCGTGGCCGGTGGTAATGCTCGTCCACGATCGATGTCTCTCCTGGTGCGACCAGGTGGTGCTCGGCGTGCACCTCACCGGTCACGGGCTCGATCACCCGCAGCATCCGGTCGCGTTCGTCGACCAGTACCGTGACCGTGGTACCGATCAAGGAGTTGGGCACCGAGTACCGCGCTGAGGCGAACCGGATGCACGACAGCGTGTCGACCTTGCGGGTGATCGGTTTGGGACCGATCCCCAGCCGCAACGACGGCAACTCGCCCAGCAACTCCCGCTCGCTGGCCAGACGCTGCTCGGGCACGGCATGGATCTCCGAATGCATTGCCGCGTTGACCTCTTCGCACCAAGCGGCCGCCCGCTCGTTCAGTCCCGCCAAGCCCTGGGCCCACGGATCGGCGGCGAGTTCGAGGGGGACCAACAGATCGTGCTTGGCGTAACCGACCAGATGCTCCACGATGCCCTTGGACTCCGGGTCCGACCCATGACAGAAATCAGGCCGGAACCGATAGTGGCTGGCGAACCGGACATAGTCCGGCGCCGCCACGACCACGTTCGCGACCACCCCGCCCTTCAAACAACCCATCCGGTCCGCGAGCACGATCTTCGGCACACCGCCAAGGACCTCAAAGCATTCCGCCAGTAGGGCAAGCGTGGTGGCCTGCTGCTCATCGGCGGCACACCGGACGAACCGGAACCGCGACCACGCCAGCACCGCGCAGAACACATGCACCTTCCGGCCTGCGAGATCCTCCTCGCCCCAGTCGATCGCCAGCACCTCACCCGGTGACCACACCGCCGGACGTCGGCCGCTAGCCCGCGCCTGGCCTTGCCGCCAGACCCGTTTGGCCTCGGCGACCAGACGCCGAAAGTTGCGGTCTGACCCCGCATAGCCCGCGGCCCGCGCGGCAGGCAGCAGCCGCTTGGCACTAATCTTGCCCGCGGTCGCTTTCACTCTCGCTGCCACCATCTCAGCGACACCCTCGTAGTTCCGCACCCGAGATGCCCGCTGCGGCGGGCACCCACCCGCGCTGAGCAACTCGTGGGCCTCGATGATTCGCTTCACAGTCTTATGAGTGGTCCCGCACATCTGCGCGGCCCCTCGATACGTGCCCACATCTCGGTAGGCGGCAATCACGTCCATTCTTTCCTTCGCGTTCTTCAATGGAAGCCCCTGCGTGGTCTCGATGGTCTGGTTGGCACCGCCACCGTCACCACGCAGGGCCCTCACCATCTGTTACGACACGCGAAGAGCGGGGACTTCTATCTGGCCACCAATGGAGACCACGACCTGGCCACCACTGGGGACTTTTTCATGGCCACGGACAGCTTTACAACGACCTCTGCAAGGGCATCCAAATCGGGCTGCTGACCGCGCGACAGCACCGTTTCGCCCCCCGACTCATGACTGCGGAACGGGAGCGGGCAGGCACCTGCCGGTGTGACCAGCCTGGCGTCCGCTCAGTCAGTTCACCCTTAGATGCAGGCCTGGCGGATCAGGTGCGCCGAATCGAGGACGATCGGGCCAGGTGGCCCTGGCCAGCGCGGGGGTGAGGACTCAGCTGACCGTGCTGTGGCCGAGGTGTACGCCCGGATGTGCTGCCCCGAGGGGCGGCCGAGCGGCGCGGAGCCGCCGTGGTCAGGTTGCGCCTGCGACGCCCGGGTGGATAGCAACGGCAACGGCGGCCCCTGCATGAAGCAGGAGCCGCCGCCCATCCCCGCGGATCCCCGGGGCGAGCCAGGGTCGCGTGACGCGGCCTCTGGTGGGCGCCGGGAGATGGCCTGTGCCGGTCGGTGCTGACCGGTCGGATCAGAAGCCCTGGCCGTTGTTGGTCTCGATCGCGTAGTCGTTCTTGTCGTTCACGTCGGTCGCGCCGGGGACGTTATCCAGGGTGACCGCACCGGAGACGCGGTGCCAGAAGCCGTAGTGATAGGCGGTCCAGCGGAAGTTCGCCTGCTCGCCCGGGCGCAGGTCC
>JAUNRO010000313.1 GCA_030544185.1 Propionibacteriaceae bacterium
CTCACCCCTGACACACCCATCCACGATCAGATCGAGCTGGTCCCCGACGAGCGGACCGCCGCCCGATGAGGCGTCGCTGGTGGATCGTGCTGGCCGTCGCGTTCGCCGCGTGCCTCGCGCTCGTCGTCGCCCAGGGCACCCGGCCCTGGGAGCGCTGGCCGGAGCGGCCGGTGGTGGCGGGATCGGGGGCAGAAGTGGAGTGGGCCGGGGTGGCCTTTCGGGTCGCTGTCCGCGAGGTTGCTGAGGAGTTCGCGACCGACGACGAGCCGCGCCGCGCCCTTCCGGGCACGCAGCTGGTCAAGGTCGTTGTCGAGCAGCGACAGGTCGCGCCCGATGCCGGCTGGGAGTTCTGCACAGTGCGCCTGGGGACCTCCGACGGCAAGCTGTGGGCCGATGAACCGGAGGGTTATGACCGTCCGGCCGATGTGCCCGCGGACAGCTCCTGCGCCACCAAGGACGAGGTCCCGCCGCCGGGTGAGGTCCATCGCTTCGGCAAGGTGTTCCTGATCCCCCAGGAATATGCCGAGTCGGCCGACGTCATCATCGCCCTCCCGGAAGCGCAGCTTCGCCTGACTCGCTAGCGTGCTGGCGCCCGACGGTCTCGGTGATCCCCCGGTCGAATGCGGCGAGATAGAGCGCGAGCAGGACGGTCGTGCCGACGAAGGCGGCGAGGAAGTCCCAGAGGAACCCGAACGCGAGCGCCTGGCCCAGCGGGCGTACCCCCACCATCATCGCCAGTGCCCAACCCAGCCACTCCTGACCGACCTGGACAACCGTGGCGAGGACCAGATAGGCGCCGAGGAACCGCGGGCCCGCAGCGAGGATGAGGCGCAGCGAGGCGGCCACCGGCAGATATTTCTGGCGCAGATCCGCACTCGCCCAATCCGCCCACAACGGCAGCGTCCGGGCGCTGACCCGCGCGACCGGGGTCCCAGCAAGGATCTCCACGGCCCGGAACTGCCGCCAGCCGTGGACGACCGCGACGAGCGCCAGCCACACCAGGGGCAGCGCGAGGCCGACGCCGACGCCCGGCAGGAATGCCGACCAGAACCAGCCCCACCCCTCCTGGACCGCCTGCGGCAGGCGCCACTCCCCGAGCGGCCAGATCAGGGGCCAGTCGGGCAGCGAATCGGCGAGGCGATACCAGGTGTTCTCGGCGCCGACCCAGAACGCGCGCGAGGTCAGCCACTCCCAGGCCTGATTGCCGAAGTGCCGCAGCACGAAGAACGACGCGAACACCCACGTGCCCTCCGCGAGCAGAATCGGCACCTGCAGCCACGTGTGGGTGGGCGTCAGGAACCTGCTGAGCAGCAGCCGCAGCACGAGCGCGACGAGCGCAATCCCCGCATAGGTCGGCCAGGCCGCGAAACTCACCGACCACGCCTCGGCGTCCATGCCGAAGGACTGGGCGTTCATCTGGAACAGCGCGCGGATGCGGTCATCGGTCATGCCCCACAGCGAATAGACCGCGAGAAACGGTCCGAGTGCGAGCAGCAGCGTGCGGAGGGCGGATTCGGGATCGAAGACGCTGGGGGGTACGCCGAGACGGCGCCCCTGGGCCAGGCGGCGCGGGCTCCAGAGCTCGGTGCGGGCGCTGTGCAGCATGAGGATGAGCGCGGCGACCCAACCGATCTCACCGAGGATGAAGACAAGGGTCGACAGGACGCGGCGCTCGGGACCGATCGTCAGCGCGGCCCACAGACCGCCGGCCTGCACGAGATAGCCCACGCAGAACCAGAACCCCAGGCGCGGGAACGCGCGCGCCCACATGGTGAGCGTGTCTGTGGCGAGGAACCAGAACTCCTGGGCGGTGCGCACCCGGGCAGGGTATCGGGCGATGGGCGCGCGGCTCGGATCAGCAGAGGCCGGGGCCCGGTGGCCGGGCGCTCATCAATTTCTCCGTGCCCGAGGGATCTGTGAGGATATGCCGGTGGCAGACAAGCAGCGCAAGGCAACCGCAGGGGACATGCTCCGCTCGATGGCGGTGATCATGATTCCGGTTCTGTTGCTGGTGTGGCTGCTCACGAACAACCTCGAGGATTATCCGGTGGAGCGGGTCGATTGGCGGCCGGTGCTGGAGACCGCGCGCGCCGAGGTCGACTGGCCCGTGCAGGCGCCCGAAGGCCTGCCGGAGGAGGGCGACAACTCCTGGATGGCGAGCCGGGTGAGCTTCGTGCGCGCCGGGGAGAACGCACCGGGCGGCGGCACCTCTCCCCGGAACCACTGGCGGGTGGGGTTCCTGTCGCCGGACAAGATTTACTACGAGGTGAATCAGGGCGATGACCGGGTGGATCAGCTCATCCGTGACGTATCGCGTGAGGCCCGCCGGGTCGGTGACGAAACCATGGAGGGCCAGACCTGGGAGCGCTGGGAGTCCACGGACAAGCGCACCAGGTCGCTGGTGCAGCGGGAGCACCCGACGGTGACGATCGTGACCGCCGATGCCGAGTTCATCGATCTGCAACAGTTCGCGCGGACGTTGCAGGGCTCCTGAGCCTCGGGCGGGCTTGATCCCCGATCTGGGCACGAATCTCGGCCGGTCTCCGGCCGGCGTGCGCTCACCAGCCAGACGCCTAACCGCCAACCCCGAGCAAGGCGGCGAGCTCGCCCGGGTGATCAGCGACTGCGAGCGCGCCTTCCTCCTCGCCGGGCTGGGCGTACCCCCACGTCACCAGGATCGTCGGAATGCCGAACCCGGCGGCACCGTCGATGTCGTGGTGCCGATCGCCGACCAGGACCATCCGCGAGGTGTCGACCCCAGCGGACTCGAGGTCGGCCACCGCCTTGCCGATGACCGTGGCCTTCACCGCGCTCGCCGGATCGGTGCCAGCGCCCTGAATCGTGACGAACCGGTCGGCGAGACCGACTCCCTCGAGCAGCGCGATCGCGGCCGAGCGAAGCTTCGAGGTGGCGACGGCAAGCGACAGGCCAGAGGTGGCGGCCGCTTCGATCAGCGACGGCATCCCCGGATAGACCGGCGTCTTGTCCATCAGCCCGTCATAGATCTCCCGATAGCGCGGGACGATGCGCTCCACCACCTCGTCCGGCTCCCCGGTGACCTCGGCGAATGTGTGCCACGGCGGCGGGCCGATATAGGGCGCGAACACCTCCGGTGCCCGCTCGTGTCCGAACTCCGCACAGGCCACCGACATCGCCCGGCAGATGATGGGGGAGGAGTCCATGATCGTCCCGTCGAGATCGAACAGCACGGCACTCCAGTCGGTCACTGCCCGGCCTCCGGCTGCACCTGGGCCGCGACCCGCCGGGCCTCCTCAACCTTCGCCCGCGCCCCGTCCAACCAGCGCTGGCAGATGTCGGCGAGCTTCTCCCCACGCTCCCACAGCTGCATCGACTCGGCCAGCGAGGCGCCGCCGGCCTCAAGCTTGCGCACGACCTCGATCAGCTCGTCGCGCGCCGCCTCATAGCTGAGCTCGTCGCCCCGCCCCTGCTCACTCATCCCGGGCTCACTCATCGACGTCCTCCCATTCCTCGTGGGGATCCCGGCCATCGGCACGGGTCACCTCATGCACCTCCACCACCAGCTGGCCGTCGGCCAGCCGCGCCTGCAGCCCATCGCCCTCATCCACCTGGCCGATCGACGAGACCGCCTGCCCCGAGCCATCGAGCAGGATCGCGTAGCCCCGCTCCAGGGTCTGCTTCGGCGACATCGCGCGGATCCTTTCCAGCGCATGGCGCACGCCGGTGGTCTCCCGCTCCAGCAGCGCGTTCATCGCGCGTCCGGCCCGGTCCTTCAGCTCGTCGATCTCCCGGTGACGCAGCGTGAACGCATAGAGCGGATCGGTCAGACA
>JAUNRO010000314.1 GCA_030544185.1 Propionibacteriaceae bacterium
ACGACCACGACGGCGAGCACGACCAGCGCGGAGAGCACCGGCGCGAAGGCGAGGATGATCGCGAGCAGCAGACCACTCGCCCAGGCGGCGCGCCAGGATTCCGGGCCGGTGGTGCGGCGCAGCACGAGGGCACGGATCGCCACCGCGAGCAGCGGCAGCAGCAGGGCGACGAGGGCGACCTCGAGGAGCGCCCGGTTCACCGTTGCGAGCAGCGCGGGGATGAGCGCATAGAACACGGCCCCGGCGATCCGGATGCGGGGATCGCGGACGATCCGGCGCAGGAGCAGGGTCGCGGTGAGCAGCGCGAGGGGTGCACCCGCCAGCAGGATCAGCGTGACGAACCATTCGGGCCGGCCGGCGGTGAGGGTGGAGCCGAGGGCCGTCCACCCGAGCCATGGGGGTGGCGCGATGCCGGGGGCGCCGACGATCGGCGCGAGATAGGCCTGATAGGCGTCGCCGAGGCTGGTGCGCGACGGCAGGAGCACCTCGGAGCTGAGCGCGCCGGGGCGGATCAGGCCCCGGGCCGCCGCCAGCGCGCCGAGGGACAGCACGAACAGAGCGAGGATCAGCGGATTGGTGAGCGCCGAGCGCTGCGGCCGGTCGGAGACAGCGGCGAACTCGTCGCCGGTGAGCTCGTCGATCGAGGTGTCGGCGTCGTGGCCGAACGATCGTTGCCAGCGGTCACCGAACGCGCCCGCGACGGAGTCCGCAGCGACCCGGGCGCTCGACCACCACGGGGGCCGCAACTCCTTGACGCGCGCGGCTGCCTCGGGGCTGACGGGTGCGGCGATCCGACCGCGCAGGCGTTTGATGGGCGCTGCGGAGAAGAACCGGCCCAGCGCCCGCAGCTCCGACACCGAGCGGTCCGGTGCCTTGGCGAGCAGGAAGCCCAGGGCACGGAGCAGGCTGCCCACGATGAGGCGAAGGCTCACGAGCGGGCCGCGATGGGCCGCGACGGTGCGCATGCCGAGGAGGCGGTCGGTGCCCTCGGGATCGGGGCCGATGAGGCTGCTGCGCCGCAGGCCATGGCGCCCGGCCTGGCGGTGGACCAGGATCGCCTCCGGACACGTGCGGACGCGATGACCGGCCGCGGTTGCCCGCCAGCCGAACTCGACGCCGTCGCGGAAGACGGGAAGCTCGGGGGCGAGACCGCCGAGCTCCTCGAAGACCCGGCGGCGCACCAGCATGCCGCAGGTGCTGACGCCGAGGGTGTCGCTGGAGCTGTGCTGCTGCTGATCGATCTCACCGGGCTCGAGGTGGGACTCGCGCCGGGCGGTGTCGGAGATCGTGACCCCGAGCTCGCTGATCCGGCGCGGCCCGTCCCCACGGCTGGCCTGGAGGATCTTGGGGCCGATCACAGCGGCGTCGGGGTTGCGGACGCCACATTCCAGGAGCCGGCGCAGGGCGTCGGGATGAACGGTGGCGTCATCGTGCAACAGCCACAGCCACTCCTGCACGTCGAGGCCCCGGGCCGTCGGGGGGTTGGCGGTCTCCGCAGCGCGGACCGCGGCGAGACCACGGGCGACCGCTTCGCCGAAGCCTTCCCGGCGTTCGGCCGCCACACCGATCTCGAACAGCTTCGAGGTCTGGAGGAGGGCGAGGGTGTTGTCCTCCGAGTCGGTGTCGACGGCCACCATCCGGGCGGGACGCACGGTCAGGTCCCGCAACGATTCCAGGGTCTGCGGGAGCCAGGCGGCAGCGTTGTGGCTGACGAGGATCGCGGTGACCCGCTGGCCCGAGATGTCGATCTGCGCCTCGGGCTCGGTCTCGTTCACCCAGTCCCAGGCTTCCTCGGCCACGATCCGGGTCGGCTGATCCCGGCGCGAAACGTTCGGACGGTCCCGATCAGGGTCACCGACCTCATCCATGCGGGTGTTCATCAAGGTTCTGTGCCGAACCCTTCCTGTGTGCCGGCCCGGGAACGGGCTGAGGGGGCGTGTTTCGCCCCCTCATGTTAGCCACCCCGCGTCAGACCGCCCGCTTCTTCAGCTTGCGGCGCTCCCGCTCGCTGAGCCCGCCCCAGATCCCGAACCGCTCGTCGTGGGCGAGTGCATAGTCCAAGCACTCACTGCGCACGTCGCAGGACAGGCACACTTTCTTGGCCTCTCGGGTGGAGCCGCCCTTCTCGGGGAAGAACGCTTCTGGGTCGGTCTGCGCGCACAGCGCGCGCTCCTGCCAGCCCAGACCGTCGTCTTCCTCCTCCACCACGGTGATGACCGTGAGCATCTCTCGCAATGGTCCCCTCCTCGCCTGTTGCGGCAGCCCTCGGACTAAACGATCGAATAACGCTGTGGGAATTACACCCGTGTAGTTACTCGCAAGTCAAGCCGAAATATGTCAGAGCCGAGTGCTAAATGGCGAAATCGGGTGGCCTGGGGGGACCACTGACTGGACAGCAGGGCCCTCAGGACTCCGACGGAGGTGGCTGGGTGCGATCCTCCAGCGGGGTCCACTGCGGCGGCCTGCGCCGGGTCTCCGGCGGTGCCACGCGGGTGATGTCCTCGTCGGTGTCGCCCGGATCCACGAAGCGCTGCGCGGCCTCCTGCGGCCCGGTCGGCCCGTGCTGCGGCGGCAGGCCCGCTGCGCCCGGCTGTCCGGTCGGGTCCGCCTGGCGCGCGTTCGGCGACGTCACGTCCTGGCCCAGACGTCCACCGGTCACCGATGCCGACTGGTCGTCGGCCACGTGCTGGCGGTGCCGCGTCTCATCGGTCGGCTGATGCGGAGCCCAGCCACCACGCTGCTCGCCCGGGCGTCCCCAGTCGGCCGCTCCACCGCTCGCCGCAGCGCCCGCGGTCTGCCAGTGCGCACCGGCGGCGCGATCCGGCTCCCACACCGGCTCCCGGCCCTCGGCGGCTGGTTCAGCGGCCCCGGGCCCCGCGCCCAGCGCGGGCTTCGAGCCCGACGTCTTGGGGGTGAGCTGCAGCAACTGCCACAGGACGGCCAGCACCAGGGCGGGGACGATCAGGCGGGTGAACAGGCCCAACAACTCCGTGATCACCGCATCACCGGTCGGCGCGCTCGAGGCGATGCGGACGATCGACACCACCCAGGACACGACGATCAGCAGCAGTCCGGTGGCCGTCACCGCGACCGCGGCGACGGTGACCGGTCGCGCGACGCGCTCCTGGCGCGCCCAGAAGAGAAGCAGCGCGATCACACCCGCCAGCAGCGCATAGCCCCAGCCCGCCGGCGGCGCCGCGCCCGTCCGCTGGCTCAACAGCCCCACGAGCTGGGCCAGCTGGCCCAGCGCCAGCATCGCGACCAGCGCCCACGCGGCCGGCATCATCAATCGTTTGATTCCTGTCTGCTCCATCGGCTCCCCCTCGACTGCAGTCTGGACGTTGTTTCCCGACAGGCTAGCCGTGCCCTGGCCGGTCGTCGTCCCCCTCTCGCCGGTAGGCACCCCAACGAGACTGCCAGACTGGCCCGCGTGAATGCTCAACGTGTCGCAGTCCTGGCCGGTGGCGTCGGCGGATCCCGCTTCGTCCGGGGCGTCCGGGAGGCTTTCCCCGCTGCCCGGATCGATGTCATCGTGAACACCGGTGACGACGTCACCCTGCACGGGCTGCGGGTCTGCCCCGACATCGACACGATGCTCTATGCCCTGGGCGAGGGCATCGATCCCGCCAAGGGGTGGGGCCGGGCCGATGAGACCTGGTCGATCATGGCCGAGCTCGGCGCCTATGGCGTGGAGCCGACGTGGTTCGCGCTCGGCGACCGCGATATCGCCACCCATCTGGTGCGCACCCAGCTCGTCGCCGCGGGCGCTCGGGCGACCGAGATCACCGCTGCCCTCGCCACCCGCTG
>JAUNRO010000315.1 GCA_030544185.1 Propionibacteriaceae bacterium
AGGCCACCGCCAAGAAGGCAGCTCCGCCCAACCCACCGTCCGATGTCGCGGAGGACCCGCAGGGCCAGGGAGGCACGGGCTCGTGAAGCCCATGGTTTTCGTGCCGCTGGCCCCGGCCGAGGCTCGCGCGCTCCGCGCGGGTGGCGACGTGGCGCCCGGTCCCGCGTACGCTGCGACGCCCGCCCTGCGCGCCGCATTCGGCTACGGCTCGGAGGCCGATGAGGATGCCGATTTCGCAGCCCAGGTGTTCGCCTCGCTGCGCTGCCTGACCGACGGTGCCGACCGGTGCGTGCTCGCGGCAGAGGTCACCACCGTGCCCCCGGAGTCCGGGGCCAGCGAGTTCGGCGAGGTGGCCCGCCCGGGCGTACGCTGGCGGGACGTCCGCGCGGTCTTCATCGACGACCCCGAGTCCTTGGGCACCGTCCGGGCGTACGCCCAATCCATTCGCGGACTCGACCTGGCCGCGGTCTGGGCCACCGATGAGGTCCACGATTTCCTGGCGGACCATGATCTGCTGTGGTTCGACCCGACCGAGCTCGACCAGGCGCTGGCGGGGCTCGGCGATGCACCACTGAAGGAGGACTGACATGGCACGCTCCATCTGGAAAGGGGCTATCTCGTTCGGGCTGGTCACCATCCCTGTGAAGCTCTATTCGGCCACTGAGGAGAAAGACATCAGCTTCCGCCAGGTGCATCCGAAGGATGGGGGACGCATCAAATACAAGCGGGTGTGCGAGGCGTGCGGCGAGGAAGTGCCCTATGCCGAGATCGCCAAGGGCTATGAGACCCCGGACGGGCGGATGGCCATCCTGGAGAAGGCCGACTTCGACAACCTGCCGCTGGCGACCACGAAGGCGGTCGAAGTGGTCCAGTTCGTCGAGGAGGCCGAGGTCGACCCCACCTATTTCAACAAGACCTATTTCCTCGAGGCCGACGGCCCCGGGGTCAAGCCCTATGTGCTGCTGCGCGACGCCCTGTCCGCCGCGGGACGGGCGGCACTGGTCAAGGTCGCGATCCGCTCGCGGGAGAACCTCGCGCTCATCCGAGTCAAGGACAACCAGCTGCTGATGCACACGATGATCTGGCCCGACGAGATCCGCGACGGCGAATTCGCCGCGCCACCCGCCGACGTCACCGTCTCCGAGGCGGAGGTCGCCATGGCGCGCACCTTCATCGACGCGCTGTCGGGGGAATTCGCGCCGGAGGAATACACCGACTCCTATCGGGAAGCGCTCGAGGAGGTCGTCAACGCCAAGCTCACCGGTGCCGCGCCGCCCGAGGAGGCCGCCCCGGCCGCCCAGGACGCCGATGTCGTCGACCTCGTGGCTGCCCTGCGCGCCTCGGTCGAAGCCGCCAAACAGCGCCGTGAGGCGAAGGACACCGGCGACGGCAAGAAGAAGTCCAAGGCCGGCTGACCCGGGCGTACGCCGTCAGGGGCGGGCCAGGATCTCGCCGTGGGTCATCATGATCCAGCCGTCGGGGTCGTCGGCCCAGGCGCGCCAAGCCCGCGAGATCGCGGTGAGCGTCGCGTGATCGACACCGAGGGCGGCGGCGCGCTCGGCGAAGCGGGAATGCAGGATGCGGTCGGCCCGGGTGCCGCCCCAGTATGCCCGGTCGGGTGGGGTGGCGAAGCACCACACCGACGCACTCGGGATGACCTCGCGGCAACCCGCCGCATGCGCCCATGCCATCAATTTCGGGCCGGCATCGGGGTCGCCGTCATCGACGCGGGCCAGCGTGCGATAGAGGTCCAACCACTGGGCCAACTCGTCGCTGAACGGATGGATCGACATCGTCGAATAGTCGACATCGCGCACCGCGATCAAGCCGCCGGGACGGACGACCCGGCGCATCTCGCGCAGCGCCTGGACCGGGTCGGCGACGTGCTGCAGCACCTGATGCGCATGAGCGACATCGACATGTTCATCGGGGAGTGGCAACGCCTGGGCATCGGCGGTGAGGAACTCGACGTTCGGGGCATCGACGCCGGAGCGGGTGGCCGCGAGCGTGGCCTCATCAATTTCTGTTGCAATCACGCGGGCGACCCGGGTCGCCAGCCCCGCGGTGATGGTGCCCGGACCCGCACCGACGTCGAGCAGGGTCAGATCCGGCTTGAGGCGGGGCAGCAGATAGGCCGCAGAGTTCTCAGCGGTGCGCCAGGCATGGGCGCGCAGGACCGATGTGTGGTGCCCATGCAGATAGCGATGCGTGCTCATGGCAGGAGCCTGCCAGCACTCGCGCGGTCGTCTCGCGGGACGAGATGCGGTGTTCCGCGGTCCGGGAGACTATTTCTGGAGCCAGCGGAGGCCGACGCGCTCCTCGGCCTTGACACCGTCGACGACCGCCGGCGCGGACATCTTCTCGAGCTTCTTGCCCACCAGCGGGATGTTGACCTTGAGGTCACCACTGAACTTGATCGTGGTCTGATCACCGCTCGGTGTGAGTTCGATCGTGCCTGGCATCGCCATCGGCTGCCCGGGCGAGGTCAGCTTGAGCGTGGCCGTCCGGCGGCCGTCCGGGCCCGCCTCGGACCACGTGCGCTCCTCGACGAGCTTGATCGCCGCACCGGTGAACTTCTGCGCCTCGGCCGGTGCCGGGAGACTGCGCTTGCAGGTTGAGGTCAACCCGTCGACAAAGACGACGATGTCACTCGCGCCGGCCTCCTCCGCCACCTCGGTGAGGAAATCCTCGTTGGTCAGCATGGCAAAGACGGTCTCCGGATCAGCCGGGAAGACGACGGTGGTGTTGATGTCCATGGGCCCCATCATGCCGTCTGCCACCAGATCCGCGCAGCCGGCTCCCGTTGCGACGGTCTCCACCGATGGCGTGACACGTCCTAAGCTGACGGCGTGCGCGAGGCGCCGCAGGAGTCCGCGAGGCACACGGCTCGGCGTTCGTGCTCCACGCCGAAGGGGAAAGTTCGTATGCGCATCGACCTGCACAGCCACAGCACCGTGTCCGACGGGACCGACACCCCGGAGGACCTCGTCGCGCTCGCGCGCTCGATCGGCCTCGACGTCCTCGCCATCACCGATCACGACACCTTTGACCACCTGCCTGCGGCCCGGGCCGCTGCGCGCCGCGAGGGGGTTGAGCTCCTCGACGGCATGGAGATGTCGTGTGAGTTCGGTGGCAAGTCTGTGCACGTGGTGGCGTACGGCATGGATCCCGCCGACCCCACCCTGAGCACCGAGCTGACCAGGATCCGCGCGGGGCGTGACGAGCGCCTGCCCACCATGCTGGCCAAACTCGAGGAGCTCGGGGTGCCGGTGAGTGCGGCGGAGGTGTTGGCCCAAGTCGGGGAGGCGCCATCGATCGGCCGGCCGCACGTGGCGGATGCGCTCGTCGCCCGGGGGCATGTGGCCGACCGGGACGAGGCCTTCCAGCGGTTTTTGTTCGATGGCGGCCCGGCCTATGTCGAGCGCTATCACCCCGATGTGCGCACCGGCATCGAGCTGATCCACGGAGCCGGTGGCCTCGCGCTGATCGCCCATCCGTGGGGCCGGTCCAGCGCCGGCGTCCTCACCGAGGACGTTCTCACCAGCCTCGTCCGCGACCACGGCCTCGACGGTTTCGAGGTCGATCACGAGGACCACGACCCCGATCAGCGGGCACGGTTGCGGGCGCTCGCCGACGAGCTCGGTGCCCTCGGCACGGGCTCCAGCGATCACCATGGCACCGGCAAGCCGCACATGCAGCTCGGGTGCAATCTCACGGCACCGGATGTGTATGCCGACTTGGTCCGCCGGCTGGGGTGATGCTCACCTCGTGTGGCTCTGGGGTTGCTGTGTGGG
>JAUNRO010000316.1 GCA_030544185.1 Propionibacteriaceae bacterium
GCTGGAGAGCCGCGCCAACGACGACGGCGTCATGGAGGGCGTGGCGAAGGCGAGCAAGGACAAGAGCTCGGTGGGCGGGCGCAAGTATGCCCTGCGCCGTCGGAACTCGGCCGGCGTCGCGACGGCGGAGATCATCGGGATCAACGAGCAGCCCGACGACGACGGTGACGACCGGCAGCTGCTGGTGCCCCTGGTGCAGGACGGTGAGGTCGTCGCGGCGACTGATGCCCAGACCGCGCGGGCGCAACACGAAATGGCGCGTGCTGAGCTGCCGGGGCGGGCGCTGCGGCTCTCGCACGGCGAGGCCGCGATCCCGACGCAGTACCTCGACGACTGGAGCTGACCGCCCTCGGGGGGCCTCCTTGTCCACATCCCCCGGGGTCTGCGGATCCTTACCAAGCCTTTACCTGTGGACAACGGGATCTTGAGGTTTGGTGTTGCAGACTGGCAGGTGACCGATGCCTGCCGTGATCGAGCCGGTAGGCGCCGCTGCCAGGAGGGGTAGTCGTGAAAGTGACGCCGATCGTTGCTGCCGTGGTCAGCCTTGGAGTGCTGGCCGGATGCCAACCGGAGGTGAAGCCGTCCCCACCGCCGACCAGCGAACCCGCGCTGACCACGACCACCCCGGCCCCAACCCCACAGCCGACAGAAGAGGAGGAACCGACGACCGATGCTCCCACCACTGAGGCGGCCGCCACGACCGAAGCGCCGGAGCCGACCTCGGCCGAGCCAGAGGTCGCGATGGATCAGACCGAGGAAGGCGCAGTCGCGTTCGTCGAGCACTACATCGAGACACTCAACGCGGTGCACATTTCAGAGGCAGATGTCGATGACCTACGCGAACTCGCGCAGCCGTCATGTAGATCGTGTAGCGCGTTCACGGATGCAGCAGACGAAGTCCTTCTTGATCGCCGATACATCGATCACATCTCTTCCCGGGCCCTGCTAGTGGAGAGAGGAGCCCGGATCGACTCAACCATTGAACAGGCCGACAGCGGGGACCGGATCGATGCCGTGTTCCGCCTGACGTGGGAGCAGGACCAATGGCTAGTTTCGGAAATTCAGCTCGCTGGTTAGCCACACTGCTGATCGCGGCCAGCCCGCACACAACTGGGCCACCTCGAGTTCCAGTTCTCGACCCGAGCGACGACTGCCGCCAGGGTGACGTCTCGGCGTGTCTCACGGATGGAGGGGGCATTGACGTGGGCTACAGCGCTAAAGAAGCCATGGCCCTAGCCAACCAGTATCCCTCCGGATCGAGTGCAAGGAACCCGACGTCGTGGTTTGAGTATTCGGCGGTGATTGCCTGTCACACGAATACTCCGGACAGGCCGAAGCTGGAGATCTGTGGGTCGGCCGTGGAGTACTGCCAGACCTTCGCCCCGGACTCCCCCGGACCCCACGGGCACATCTACCGGCGGGTGGTCGACGAGGACGGACCCCAAGGACTCTGGGAGGTCCTCGCCTCGACCTGCTTCACCCCGTTGGTCCCGTCCCGCTCCGGGGTGCCGGCAGAAGAGCTGACGATGGAGATGATCGTCGAGGCGTTCCACCGGACCGACTTCGCCCTCCCCCAGACGCTCATCCAACCCCCCGATGGCAAGACCTTGGTGAACCTGCCCGTGTACTTCCAGCTGTCCTGGCCCGAGGCAGGGTTCCAACCCGAGGAAGTCGACACCACCACCATCGCCGGGCACAACGTCGCCATCCGTCCCGTGCTGGTCGGGATCACCTACGCGACCGGCGACGGGACCGTGATCGGCCCGACCACCGACACCGGCGGACCCTACCCCGATGGCGAGATCACCCACGAGTACACGACCAGCGCCAACGGACTGGAGCCCTACATCACCGTGGAGTACGGCGGCCAGGTCAGCATCGACGGCGGAGCATGGAACACCATCCCAGCCACCGCCACGATCAACGGCCCCGCAACCACCCTGGACGTCCTAGCCTCCCGCAACCGCCTCTACGGCAACAGCTAGCCCGCAGAACCCTGATGCTGACCGTCCGGGCGGTCGCCCTTGACCCACGTCCTCCTGGGGTATGCGGATCCTTACCAAGCCTTTACCTGTGGACAACGGGATCTTGAGGTTCGGTGTTGCAGACTGGCAGGTGACCGATGCCTGCCGTGATCGAGCCGGTAGGCGCCGCTGCCAGGAGGGGTAGTCGTGAAAGTGACGCCGATCGTTGCTGCCGTGGTCAGCCTTGGAGTGCTGGCCGGATGCCAACCGGAGGTGAAGCCGTCCCCACCGCCGACCAGCGAACCCGCGCTGACCACGACCACCCCGGCCCCAACCCCACAGCCGACAGAAGAGGAGGAACCGACGACCGATGCTCCCACCACTGAGGCGGCCGCCACGACCGAAGCGCCGGAGCCGACCTCGGCCGAGCCAGAGGTCGCGATGGATCAGACCGAGGAAGGCGCAGTCGCGTTCGTCGAGCACTACATCGAGACACTCAACGCGGTGCACATTTCAGAGGCAGATGTCGATGACCTACGCGAACTCGCGCAGCCGTCATGTAGATCGTGTAGCGCGTTCACGGATGCAGCAGACGAAGTCCTTCTTGATCGCCGATACATCGATCACATCTCTTCCCGGGCCCTGCTAGTGGAGAGAGGAGCCCGGATCGACTCAACCATTGAACAGGCCGACAGCGGGGACCGGATCGATGCCGTGTTCCGCCTGACGTGGGAGCAGGACCAATGGCTAGTTTCGGAAATTCAGCTCGCTGGTTAGCCACACTGCTGATCGCGGCCAGCCCGCACACAACTGGGCCACCTCGAGTTCCAGTTCTCGACCCGAGCGACGACTGCCGCCAGGGTGACGTCTCGGCGTGTCTCACGGATGGAGGGGGCATTGACGTGGGCTACAGCGCTAAAGAAGCCATGGCCCTAGCCAACCAGTATCCCTCCGGATCGAGTGCAAGGAACCCGACGTCGTGGTTTGAGTATTCGGCGGTGATTGCCTGTCACACGAATACTCCGGACAGGCCGAAGCTGGAGATCTGTGGGTCGGCCGTGGAGTACTGCCAGACCTTCGCCCCGGACTCCCCCGGACCCCACGGGCACATCTACCGGCGGGTGGTCGACGAGGACGGACCCCAAGGACTCTGGGAGGTCCTCGCCTCGACCTGCTTCACCCCGTTGGTCCCGTCCCGCTCCGGGGTGCCGGCAGAAGAGCTGACGATGGAGATGATCGTCGAGGCGTTCCACCGGACCGACTTCGCCCTCCCCCAGACGCTCATCCAACCCCCCGATGGCAAGACCTTGGTGAACCTGCCCGTGTACTTCCAGCTGTCCTGGCCCGAGGCAGGGTTCCAACCCGAGGAAGTCGACACCACCACCATCGCCGGGCACAACGTCGCCATCCGTCCCGTGCTGGTCGGGATCACCTACGCGACCGGCGACGGGACCGTGATCGGCCCGACCACCGACACCGGCGGACCCTACCCCGATGGCGAGATCACCCACGAGTACACGACCAGCGCCAACGGACTGGAGCCCTACATCACCGTGGAGTACGGCGGCCAGGTCAGCATCGACGGCGGAGCATGGAACACCATCCCAGCCACCGCCACGATCAACGGCCCCGCAACCACCCTGGACGTCCTAGCCTCCCGCAACCGCCTCTACGGAAACGGCTAGCCGTGCGGAACCCCTGATCTCGGCATCTTCGCTGGTCAGCGGCTTGGGGTGGGTATGTCGGTGGTGGCTGGTTG
>JAUNRO010000317.1 GCA_030544185.1 Propionibacteriaceae bacterium
GGGCCCGCGTGCCCAGGCGTGATCGTCACGTGCGCACCGAACGCCGTGTGCCGGCGCAGGTGCTCGGCTACCAGCGTCTGCGCGCGCTGCGGGCTGTCCCCGGGGGCGACGCGGATGCTGATCTTCGCCCGGGCACTCGGCAGGAGCGTGTTGGAGGCCCGGTCGACCGCGACGGTGTCGATGCCGATCACCGTGATCGCGGGCTGGGTCCACATCCGGGAGACCGCGGTGCCGGTGCCGATGAACTCCACCCCGGGGAGTACGCCGGACTCGGCGCGCAGCCGCTCCAGCGGATAGTCCAGATCCGGACCCTCCGCCGCGATCAAGCCCTCGACGGCCACCGAGCCGTCGTCGTGGTGGAGGCTCGCAAGCATCCTGGTGAGCACGAGCAGGGCGTCGGGCACGAGCCCACCGAAGGCACCGGAATGCAGGCCGTGATCGAGGGTCGCGACCTCGACATAGAGCTCCGCCATGCCCCGCAGCGTGGTGGTGAACGCGGGCTCCCCCTGGGCCCAGTTGCCCGAGTCGGCGATGACGAACACATCGCAGGCGAGCTTGTCCCCGTGCCGGTCGAAGATCGTCGCCAGCGACGGTGAGCCGATCTCCTCCTCGCCCTCGACGAACACGATGACGTTGACCGGGGGCTTGCCGCCGAAGGCCCGGAGCGCCGCGAGATGGACCCCGAATCCGCCCTTGTCGTCGGCGGCGCCGCGAGTGAACAGCCGCTCTCCACGCTCGGTCGCAGTGAACGGATCGGAGGTCCACTGCGCGGGGTCGCCGACGGGCTGCACGTCGTGGTGGGCATAGAGCGTGACGGTCGGCGTCCCCTCGGGACCGGCGAACCGGGCGATCACGGCCGGCTTGCCGCCTTCGGCGATCACCTCGACCTCCCCACCGAGTTCCCGCAACCGGTCGGCGACGAACGCGGCGCTGGCCTCGACGTCCGCGGCGTGGGCCGGATCGGAGCTGATCGACGGGATCGCGACGAGCCGCTCCAGGTCGGCCCGCACGGACGGGAGCACGCGGTCAACGGCAGCGGAAACGTCGCTCATGTCGTGCAGGTTAGTCGCCCGGCCCGAGCGGGCGGGGCACGTCAGGAGCTCATCGCCGCGGGAATCGTGGCCGTCCAGGCCTCGCGCAGTTCAGCGAGCGGCGCCGTGAAGAGCCCCTTCACCGTCAGCGCCGCAGCCTCACCGGCCCCGGTCACCGTCCCGAGCCGGCGGATCGGCAGCCGGTGCTTCTGGGCGAGCCACCGGAACGCTCCGACCTGCTCGCCGGCCAGCGACACGAGCACGCGGCCGGTGGATTCGCTGAACAGTTGCACGGTCGGATCGCCGTCGCCGAGGTCGACCTCCGCGCCGAACCCACGCCGCAGGCACGACTCGACCAGCGCCTGCGCAAGCCCACCGTCGGAAAGATCGTGCGCCGAGCGGAACACGCCCTGCCCAGCACCCTCGACCAGCGCGGCCGCGAGGCGCTTCTCATGACCGAAGTCGACCCGCGGCGGCATCCCACCAAGGTGACCGTCGTGGATGACATCGGCCCAGGTTGACCCGGAGAGCTCCTCGCGGGTCTCCCCGATCAGCCAGATCTCATCGCCCGGATCCGCGAACGCCAAGTCCGTGCGCTTCGAGACATCGTCGATCACACCGAGCACGCCGACGGTCGGGGTCGGCAGGATCGGGGTCGAACCGGTCTGGTTATAGAAGGACACGTTGCCGCCCGTCACCGGCGTACCCAATTGCCTGCACCCGTCCACCAGACCGAGGATCGCCTCGACGAACTGCCACATCACGTGCGGGTCCTCCGGCGAGCCGAAGTTGAGGCAGTCGGTGATCGCGACCGGTTCGGCTCCGGTGGTGGCGACATTGCGATACGCCTCGGCGAGCGCGTGCTGGGCTCCGAGATAGGGGTTCAGATAGCACATGCGCCCGTTGCAGTCGGTGGACAGCGCGACGCCGAGGTTGGTCTGCGGATCGATCCGGAGCATGCCCGCGTTCTCGGGCTGGGCGAGCACGGAATTGCCGCGGACATAACGGTCGTATTGGTCGGTCACCCACGACTTGTCGCAGAGATTCGGTGACGCCACCATCCGCAGCAGCGTCGCCCGGAGCTCGTCCGGGGTGTTGCTGCGCGGCAGCTGGTTGGCGTCGTTGGCGTTGACCTGGTCGATCCAGTCCGGGCGGCGATAGGGCCGCTCATAGACCGGGCCCTCGTGGGCGACGGTCTTGGGATCGACGTCGACGATCGTCTCGCCGTGCCAGTCGATGATCAGCCGGTCGGAATCGGTCACCTCACCGACCACCGTCGCCTGGACGTCCCACCTGGCGCAGATCTCCATGAACTTCTCGACGTTGGCCGGCTCGACGACGGCCATCATCCGCTCCTGGGACTCGCTCATCAAGATCTCCTCCGGCGACAGCGTGGAGTCGCGCAGGGGAACCAGCTCGAGCGTGACGTGCATGCCGCCGTCGCCGGCCGAGGCCAGCTCGGAGGTCGCACACGACAGGCCGGCGGCGCCGAAGTCCTGGATGCCGTTGATGATGCCGGCGGCGAAGAGCTCCAGCGTGCACTCGATGAGCAGCTTCTCCATGAACGGGTCGCCGACCTGGACGCTCGGCCGCTTGGTGGGCTTGGTGTCGTCGAAGGTCTCCGAGGCCAGGATCGAGGCGCCGCCGATGCCGTCGCCGCCGGTAGCCGCGCCATACATGATCACCTTGTTGCCCACCCCCGACGCATGCGCGAGGTGCAGGTCCTCGTGGCGCAGGACGCCGACGCACAGCGCGTTGACCAGCGGGTTGCCGAGATAGCTGGGGTGGAACACGACCTCGCCGCCGATGTTCGGCAGGCCGAGGCAGTTGCCATAACCGCCGATGCCGGAGACGACCCCGGGCAGCACGCGGTGGGTGTCCTTGGCGTCCAGGGGCCCGAACCGCAGGGGATCCATCACGCCGATCGGCCGTGCGCCCATCGCCAGGATGTCGCGGACGATGCCACCGACACCGGTCGCCGCACCCTGGTGGGGCTCGACGAAGGACGGGCTGTTGTGGGACTCGACCTTGAACGTCACCGCATAGCCCTGGCCGATGTCGAGCACGCCGGCGTTCTCGCCGATGCCTGCGAGCATCTTGCCGCGGGCAGTCTCCTGCGACAGCTCGCCGAACTTCTTCAGATGGACCTTCGACGATTTGTAGGAGCAGTGCTCCGACCACATCACCGAATACATCGCCAGCTCCGCCCCCGTGGGGCGCCGGCCGAGGATCTCGCGGATCCGCGCGTACTCATCCGCCTTCAGTCCAAGCTCCGCCCAGGGCTGCTCGACGTCGGGGGTCTGCCTGGCGTTGTCAACCGTGTCAGCCACCCCGTCAAACTATCGCGAAAATGCGAGCTGCCTGGTCGGGGTCACGAGGCGTACGCCCCGGTCAGCGGTCGTCCGGCCGCGGCAGGCGTGGCCAGGGGTTCGCCGCGCTGCCGTCGGGAGTCCCACCGGGCTCCATCCGGCCCCGGCCGCTCGGTTCTGCGATGTCCTCCGGCGCGGGTCGGCGATGATCGGGCAGGGCGGGGTGCTCGCGCCGCTTCGCGCGCGCCAGGGCGCGCGACCTGCCCTTCAGCGTGAGGATGACTCCGAAGAACCCGAGCAGCAATCCCAGGAAGCCGAAGAACAGCAGCATGAAGGTGCCCGCTTCGGTGCCGAACGTTGCCGCATAGGGCTGGCCCGG
>JAUNRO010000318.1:0-2237 GCA_030544185.1 Propionibacteriaceae bacterium
GACGATCTCGGCCATCGTCGCGCCGGGGGTGAACACCTGGGCCACTCCCAGCTCGGCGAGCGGAGCCCGGTCGTCGTCGGGGATGATGCCCCCGCCGAACACTACGATGTCATCGGCATCGGCCTCCCGCAGGAGCTCGATGACCTTCGCGAACTGCGTCATGTGCGCGCCGGACAGCACGGAGAGCCCAATCGCATCCGCATCCTCCGCGATGGCCGCCTGCACGATCTGCTCGGGGGTTTGATGCAATCCGGTATAAATGACTTCCATGCCGGCGTCCCGCAGGGCGCGAGCAACGACCTTGGCGCCACGATCGTGACCGTCCAGGCCGGGCTTGGCGACTATGACTCGGAGAGGGGCAACGCTGTCCACGGCCCTACGCTAGCCGGGCCCACCCGGCCTGCGCAGCCCATCCGGCGGAGGAGGCTCGGTCGAGCGCCGGCGGAACATTTCGGGTCATTCCGGTTCCATCCGGTGGCACGACGGGTGAGACTGCTCACAAAAGGTGCAATCCTAAGGATAACAAGGTTTAATCTGAGAGTGACTCAGATTGAGCTGGTCGCTCGGTTTGAGCGGGGGTTACCTTTCCGTTATCTTCGATGAGGCGATTCGGAAGTGAACCGCCAATCGCAAGCTAGGGAGTTCAAGTGGCACAGCGCTTGTTTGGCAAAGCCAAGGCCCGGCGGGCCCTGGGCGTGGTGGACAACACCGACGTCCTGGCTGGCAACAGCGCCACGATCGATGACGACCTCACCGTCAAGGGGCTGGTCGCACACGGTCTGGCAGCGCTCGCCATCTCCGCTCTCGGCCTAGCAGTCGCAGGATCGGTCGCGCTGACGGCCTCCGCCCAGTCGGTGGAGACCACGCAGACCAGCCGCGCCGTCCAGGGCAGCCCCGATCAGTCCCAGGCCGTGCCTGCTGAGGAATCGAAGAAGATCGCCGAGGAGCAGGCTGCGGTCAACGAACAGCGCAACGCCGAGGAACAGGCCGCCACCGAGGGTCAGCTCGATGCCTTCGGCCGCAGCGCCGCCGGCGTCACTCGCAACGCGGTCCGCAACGAGATCGACCGGGCCGTCGCCGACCAGAAGGCGAAGGAGCGCGGCGCCACCCTCGAGGCCACCGGCGAGAAGGCCATCGAGACCTCCGGCGCCGCCCTGACCGAGGCCCGCACCTCCAACCTGCAGAACCAGGCCGCCGCCACCCAGCGTGAGCAGCAGCGACTGGAGGAGGAACAGCGCAAGGCCGAGGAGGCACTGCGCGCCCAGCAGGAGCGGCAGCAACAGGAAGCTTTGGGTGGCACGCTGCAGGAGATCACTCCGAGCGAGCCGGCCCCCGACGGCGGCCCCCAGGACCCGGCCGCTGTGCCGCAGGTCGGCCCGACCGATCCCGGCGGCATCTCCGGCAGCGCGGCCACCCCGATCGCCCCGGGCCGCTACAGCGTCGGCGCCCGCTGGGGCGCGGTGGGCGCGTGGTCTCGCTATCACACCGGCCAGGACCTGCCCGCACCGATCGGCACCCCGATCCGCGCGGCCGCCAATGGCATCGTGGTCTCGCCCAATGGCGGCGGCTGGGCAGGCGTCCACGTGATCGTCCAGCACGGCAACGGTTCGACGCTCTATGCGCACATGGCCTCGGCCACCGTCCGCCCGGGCCAGTCCGTCACCGCCGGCCAGGTCATCGGCTATGTCGGCATGACCGGCCGGACCTTCGGGCCGCACCTGCACTGGGAGTACTACCCGCCCGGTGCGGCCACCAACGACCCCTACCGCACCTCCGATCCCTATCGCTGGCTGCTGACGATGGGCGTGAAGCTCTGAGGTTTCCGCGGTTTCTCGCCTGAAGCGGACCCCGCATCGCCGTGATGTCCCTCACATCCCGAGGGCGTCAGCGCTCAGGGATTCTCAGGTGAGCTTCTCCAAACGAGCGACCTGCAGGTCGAGTTTCTTCACACCGGCAGAGCCGAAATCCACTTCGGCAATCATCTGCTGGCGGCGGCTCAGGAGCTGCACCACCGTGCCGAGGCCGAACTTCGTGTGCAGCACCCGGTCTCCGGCAGCCAATTCTGGGACCGCGGGCCGCGCCGGCGCCGTGTCGATCCGGCGGCTGAACCCCTGGCGGTTGCGCTCCCGATAGCGCGCCGTAGCGCTGGTGTTGGCCCAGCTGGTCTGCGCCGACCCGAGGCGCCACCAGTCGAGCAGCCGGTCGGGAATCTCGCCGAGGAACCGGCTGGGCGGATT
>JAUNRO010000318.1:2247-3716 GCA_030544185.1 Propionibacteriaceae bacterium
TGTGCTGCGGGGCACCCCAGGCGGATCGCGCGGCTGCCCGGCTCACATAGAGCCGCCTGCGGGCGCGAGTGATCCCCACATAGGTGAGCCGCCGCTCCTCCGCCAACTCCCGCGCCTCGGTCAGCGTGCGCTGGTGCGGCAGGATCCCGTCCTCGCAGCCGGTGAGGAAGACAGTGTCGAACTCCAGACCCTTGGCCGTGTGGAGGGTCATCAGCGTCACCACCCCGCCCCCGGCCGCCTCCGCGTCGGGCAACTGATCGGAGTCGGCAACCAGCGCCACCCGTTCCAGGAAGGCCCCGAGCGAGGGGTCGGGCTCCGGGGCGCCCACCAGGCTCTCCCCCATCGCAGCGTCGAGGACCGATTCCTCCTCGCCGGCCGGCACCACCGCAGCCTGGGCGGCGAACTCCTCCGCCACGGCCAGGAACTCCGCGAGGTTCTCCACCCGGGTCTCGTCCTGGGGATCGCTGGAGGCCTCCAGCTCGGCGAGATAGCCCGAGGCGCCGAGGATCGAGGCCACCACCTCGTGAGCCGGCGCGCCTTCCGCCACCAGCTCCTCGTGCGCATCCATCAGTTCGACGAACCCGTTGATCCGACGCACTGCGCCGGCCGCGAGCCCGGACTCCGCGGCACGGCGCAGCGCGTCGGCGAACGGAATCTGCTCGCGCTGGGCCAACGCATCGATCGCGGCCTCGGAGCGATCCCCGATCCCGCGCTTGGGCACGTTGAGGATGCGGCGGACCGAGACATCGTCGGCGCGGTTGGCGATCGCACGCAGATAGGCGATCACATCGCGGATCTCCTTGCGCTCATAGAACCGCACCCCGCCCACGACCTTGTAGGGCACGCCGCGGCGCACGAACACCTCCTCGAACGCGCGCGACTGGGCGTTCGTGCGATAGAACACCGCAATGTCGCCGTAGGCGCTGGTGCCTGCTCCGGTCAGCTCCAGGATCTCGCCGGCCACGAACTGCGCCTCGTCCTGCTCGGTGTCGGCGACATAGCCGACGATCCGATCACCGTCCCCCGCGGCCGACCACAGGTTCTTGGCGGGGCGGCCCTCGTTGTGCGAGATCACCGCGTTGGCCGCCGAGAGGACCGTCTGCGTCGAGCGATAGTTCTGCTCGAGCATGATCGTCCGGGCTCCGGGGAAGTCGGTGGCGAAGTCGAGGATGTTGCGGATCGTCGCGCCGCGGAAGGCATAGATCGACTGGTCGGAGTCGCCCACCACCATCAGCTCCGGTGGGTCGACCGGTTCGGCACCCGGCTCGGCCGGATGGACTCCGCAGAGCTCGCGGATCAGCACATACTGCGCATGGTTGGTGTCTTGGTATTCGTCCACCAGCACATGCCGGAACCGCCGCCGATAGTGTTCCCGCATCTCCGGGAACGCCTGGAGCAGGTGCACGGTGAGCATGATGAGGTCGTCGAAATCGACTGCATTCGCGGCGCGCAGTCGGCGCTGATACTCG
>JAUNRO010000319.1 GCA_030544185.1 Propionibacteriaceae bacterium
GGAAATCGGACGTCGCACCTTTCTCGCGCTCTCCGGCGGGGCGCTCACCCTCTTCGCCGTCGGCGGCACCGGGCACCCCCGCGCTCTCGCCGCCATGCCGGCGCCGGACGTCATCCCCGCCACGACCATCTCGAAGTTCGCCCAGCCGCTCGTCGTCCCGGGCATCATGCCGCGGGTGCGGCGAATCGGGAACCGCGGCAATCCGATCGACTTCTACGAGATCGCGGTGCGCCAGTTCGACCAGCAGATGCTCGGTCCCGGCCTTCCGCAGACCACCGTCTGGGGTTACGGCAGCGTCGGTGGACAGGGCCGCGGTCACCAGGAGTTCCATTCGCCGTCGCTGAGCATCCAGACCGAGGTGGGCGTGCTCGTGCGCATCCGCTGGCACAACCAGCTCGTCGATGCCGCCGGCAATTACCGGCCCCATCTGCTGGCGGTCGATCCGACCCTGCACTGGGCCAATCCCCCGCGCGAGCCCGGCCACGACGGCATTTCGTCCACCGACATCCAGCCCGCGTTCGCGGGGCGGCGCTACGTGCGCCCCGAGGCGTACACCGATCCAGCAACGCAATACACCGACTACACCGGGCCGGTCCCGATGGTGCCCCACCTGCACGGCGCCAAGGGCCTCGGGTCGGAATCCGACGGCTACTCCGAGGCGTGGTTCCTGCCCGCGGCCCGCAACATCCCCGCGGGCCATGCGCGACACGGGCGCTGGTGGGATCACCTGAAGGACCGCGCGGAGCGGTCCTTCGGCGCCCGCTGGGGCGACGGCTACGTCGAATACCAATACCCGAACGACAACCGGGCCGGGACGCTGTGGTTCCACGATCATGCGCTGGGGTTGACCCGACTGAATGTATATGCCGGGCCCATCGGCTTCTATCTGCTGAGCGGGCAGGCCGACCGGGCCCAGGTGCCCTCACCGAGTGGCCAGCTCCGGCCCGCCACCTTCCCCAGGGACATCCCGAGCGGAGCCTACGATCTGCCGTTGGCCATCCAGGACCGTTCCTTCAACGCCGACGGGTCGCTGTTCTATCCGGATTCCCGCGAGTGGTTCGACCCCGACTACGTCGACGGCCCCTGGTATCCGCAGGAGCCGGGCATCAACCCGGTCTGGGTGCCCGAATTCTTCGGCAACACGTTGATCGTCAACGGCCGGGTGTGGCCTTATCACGAAGTCGAGGCCAGGCGCTATACGCTGCGACTGCTCAATGGCTGCAATGCGCGCACCCTCTATCTGGACTTCAACTCGATCCCCGGGGTGAAGGTGCACCAGGTCGGCAACGACGGCGGCCTCCTCGCCGAGGTGATCGACGTCATGGCACAGGAGGGTTGGCGCCGGGGCAGGCTGGTGATGGCGCCCTCGGAGCGGGTCGAGCTCGTGGTGGATTTCAGCACTGTCCCCCGCGGCCGCCACATCCTGCGCAACGTCGGCCCGGACGGCTTCTTCGGCGGCGGCATCCCCGGGATCGACTTCCCCGTCGCGGACCCGGCGACCACGGGCAATGTGCTCGCCTTCGATGTCCGGAACGCCCGCGGGACCGATCAGTCGAGCGATCCGACCACGATCGTGATGCCGGGGATCCCGCGCTATCCGGAACCCGTCCGCACGCGCCGCCTGGCGACCACGATGCACTTCAGCCACCTCTCGACACCCGAACGCCCGCTCGATCCGCCCTTCCTCGGAGCGAAGACCATGATGGGCGTCCTGCACGGTGAACCCGGTGGTCCGGTGCACATCCAGGAGCTGATGTGGGGTGATCCGGTCACCGAGAACCCGGGCCTGGGTGAGACCGAGGACTGGGTGATCTACAACCTCATCCAGGAGGTGGGCGTCCCCCACCCGATCCACATCCACGAGGTGCCCTTCGAGATCCTCGAACGGGGCCGGTTCAGCTATGACACCTCCGCGAGCGGGGCCTACACCGAGGGCGTGCTCCACCACACCGAGCCGATGCCGCTGCTGCCCGGCGAGAGCGGGTTGAAGGACACCACGTTTGTCTATCCGGGCGAGTTCGTCCGCGTCCGGATGAAGTTCGACAAACCCGGCACGTTCATGTGGCACTGCCATCTGCTGGAACACGAGGACAACGAGATGATGCGGCCCTACCGCGTCGGTCCCGTCCAGCCGGGCGAGCCGCCGCCCCTGGGTGGGCACGCGGGTCACCACAGCTGACCCGGGCGAATTCCACCGAAAGGTGGACCCCGCGAGCGCGCGCCCGCGGGCGTACGCCCAGCACGCTGGGGGCATGCTCATCACCGCAATCGTGCTCATCAGTCTGGCGCTGGTCTTCTATACCTCGGGAGTGTGGACCGAACGGCGCGCCGGGGCCCTGCGCAGCGTCCACGCCGGCTGGTTCGCGTTGGGACTGGGCGCCGACGCCGTCGGCACCTGGGTGATGAGCCGAATCGCTGCGGACCAGGGCCCGCAACGCGAGGGCGTGGCCGGCGCGCTCAATTCCGTGATGGCCACCACCGGAGCGGTGGCGCTGGTCCTGATGGCCCTCCACCTGGCCTGGGCCCTGGTCGTCCTGGCCCGCAACCGGGCGAGCGAGAAGGCCACCTTCCACCGGTTCTCGGTCGTCGTCTGGGCGATCTGGCTCCTCCCCTATGTCACGGGCATGGTCGCTGCGGGCCTGTGACCGAGTGACCCCGCCGCCTCCGGCCCAACGGCGTGGCCCGGCTGCGTCTGCCGCTGGTGTGCAGCCATCGGGCCGGTCGCCGAGGATAGCTGTGCTTTGATGAGCACGTGAGCGACACTGCTGTCCACCCCATCGATCCCACGGCCGCGTTCCGCGCCGCCCGCGATCAGCTGCTTCAACTCCGCACCGACCTCCCGCGGGCGGTGGCCGAGTTCACCTGGCCGGACCTCGGTCAGCGCTTCTGCTGGGCCCATGACTGGTTCGACCGGATCGCCGAGGGCAACGATTCGACCGCCCTCACGATCGTCGAGCAGGATCTGTCGGCCACGTCGTTCAGCTTCGCCGAGTTGGCGCGCCGTTCCCATCAAGTGGCGCGCTGGCTGGCCGGGCTGGGCGTACGCCGCGGCGATCCCGTCCTGGTGATGCTGGGCAACCAGATCGAGCTCTGGGAGGTCATGCTCGGGGTGTTCAAGCTGGGCGCGGTCGTGCTGCCGACGACCACCGCCCTCGGTTCGGCCGATCTGGCCGACCGGCTCGAGCGTGCCGAGGTCCGCGCGATCATCTGCAACTTCGGTGACGTCGACAAGTTTGCCGGCCTCGCCGATGATCTCCTGCGCATCTGCACCGGTTCGGCGCCTGCGGGCTGGCAGGCGTACGCCGACTCGGGAGCGACCGGCGACAGCCCCGTCCCGCACCCGCAGACCGGCCCGGACGACCGGCTGCTGCTCTATTTCACCTCCGGCACGACCGACCGCCCGAAGCTGGTCGAGCACAGCCAGGTGTCCTATCCGCTCGGGCACCTGTCCACCCTCTATTGGCTGGGTCTCCAGCCCGGGGACGTCCACCTGAACATCTCCGCGCCCGGCTGGGCCAAGCACGCGTGGTCGAATTTCTTCTCGCCATGGATCGCCGAGGCGACCGTGGTGGCCTTCAATTACACCCGTCTGGACGCGGCCGCGCTGGTGCGACTCCTCGACGAGCACGACGTGACCAGCCTGTGTGCGCCCCCGACGGTCTGGCGCATGCTGATCAAGGCTGACCTTGGCGAGCGG
>JAUNRO010000320.1 GCA_030544185.1 Propionibacteriaceae bacterium
GCTGATTTAAGGGTGGACATGACGCTCCCGTCAGTCGACGTGGGACAACTCGGTGTGGCTCACCAAGCATTGTCGACATTTTCCGGTGGGCAAATCGGGGGGCTGGCTGCTAACACTCCCTGAACGGACGCGCGAGTGCTTCAGGCCCACCGTCGGCGCGGAATTTCGATCGGCAGATATGGGTCGGGAACCCGCCATAGAACTCCCATCGATCGCCGGTGAATCGGATGAGGAAGGTGCTGTCACCGAGCTCATCAGTGGTGACCCGCGCCCAGTTGTCGATGCAGATCGCCTGCATCTCCCCCGAGCTGGGGAGACCAGCGGCCGCGATTGCGGCCCGCATCTGAGGGGTGACCGCACACGTGGTGTCGGGATATCGCCGTGTCACCAGCAGCTGCCGCGTCACCGTGGCGCTGGGGCCGGCCATGAACACGATCACATAGTCCGTGCGCACATCTTCGATCACAACCTGGTGCCCGTCGGCAGCAGCCATCGCGCCGAACGGATAACGCTCCGTGACGGTGAGGCTGCCGAGCTTCTTGCCGTCGGCGTACGTCCCCAAGCCGTCCTCGCACATCGCGACCACCAGTCGCCCGGCATAGTCCTCCCCCTCCAGAGCCCACTGCGCCCCAGGACACGGCACCCACGCGCTGGCGTTCTGCTGCGGGAGGCAGGCTCCGCACAAGACGATGCGGGTGATGAGCTCGGCTTTGATTTCGACATACCAGCCCAGGCCTGCGGCCGCATCGGCGACATAGACCCGTGACTCACCGCCATCGGGCAGCGCCGTGGCTGCGACCGGCGCCCCCAGCAGCGCGAGTTCGGCGCTCTTCGAGCCCACCGTCAAGCCATCGATGGTCGCGCCATCGCGCAGCGAGATCTCTCGCAGCACGCCCAACTCGTCGAAGGCGAACAGGCACGCACGCCAGACGACCTGCACCCGCGTTCCCGTCTGCACGGCCGGAACAACGGGGAAGTCGGGATGGCGCTGACGGATGTCCGCGGCCTGCTGGCCCGGCACGATCTGGGAAAGCCCCCGTGGGGACAGGAGTGTCGCCGCCTCGGCGGGGTCCTCGAACGCCGTGATCCGACGGGTGAGCTGAGCCGCGGAGTCGGCCGTGACATAGGTCCCGCCCCCGCGCCGGGCGATGCACTCGAGTTGCGCGGATGACGCGCGTACGCCAATCGCCGACACCACCAAACCCCGATCGGCCAACGCGGCCGCCGTCTCACAGGGGTCCGGGGGCGCGCACGAGTCCTCACCGTCGGTGATGAGGACGATCTGCGCCGGGCCGTCGGGAGCGGCCTCCGCCGCTTTGCTGAGCGCGGCCGATGTCGGCGTCCAGCCGCGGGGAGCGAGGTGGTCGATGTCGGCGCCGTACTCCGGCGTGACCGCACCCAGCGGCCGCCGGATCGTCACATCCGCGCACGTCTCGGGCGACAGCGGGGCGTCCTCGGGCGCCGTGTCGCCGTAGGTCACCAACGCCACCTCCGTGCCCGCGGGCAGCCCCGCCACGAAGTCCTTCGCGGCCTGCTGCGCCGCCGCCAGCCGCGTCGTCCCGCCGCCCATGTCAGGGGCCGCCATCGATCCGGAGCTGTCGATCACCAGGATGACCGGGAGGGCGGGTGACGGCGCCTGGGTCGGCGATGTGCCCGCGGGAGCGTCGGTCTCCCCCGCATGGTCCCCCGGGTTGCTCGATGTCTCCGCCTGGCCCGGCCACGCTGGTCGGGGAAGTGCGGTGCAGGCGGCGAGGAGCACACAGAGCATCGCGCCCAACGCGACGAGGAACGGGCGGAATCTGAACGGCACAATCGCAGCCTGCCCCGGTCGAGTGCCCGCAGCGAGTCGTCAATCGACAGGACACGGACAACCTGATTGCCCGTGGTGGCGGGGCAACGACCAGCACCGGCGGCACGGGCATGCCAGGCTCGATCACCTGGGCAAGCCCGCTGTTGCCGTTGCGGCCCGGCTCGTCCGGGTCCTCCAACACCGTCCGCCGGCCGTTCAGGGCAGTCCTCGCTGATCCGGACGTCCTCTCCGGATGCCCGCAGCCCCATGTCGAGCACGCCCGGCCACCCAGGCTCGCCTGCGAGCTAACCGCGCCACCTCGGGATCGTGAGGCCGAGAGGAACATCGTCGCGGCTCTCGGGGTAGGCATCCATCCGCTCAATGGAGTCCGCCCACCACGCACGCATGCGCTCCCGCAACGGCCCATCGGTGATCCCGACATCGGTCAGGGCCGCGGCGAAACAAGCAGCCCCGGCCGCATACATCTCCGACGCCTCGCCGTTCCCGGAGTGCATCCGGACGACCTCGGTTTCGGTGCCCAGTCCGCCGGAGTAGCGCGCAGGGCCACCCAGCGCCTCGGCCCAATAGGCGGCCAGCCGGGCCGTGTGATCGGGATGGAACCCGTGAGAGAACGCGTGCGCGACGATCGGGTCAGCCAGGCACCGCCTGTGCCAGGCCTCGGCGAGACGCCGAATTCCCGGCTCGCCGCCCATGGCCTCAAACAGGGAGTTCGTCATGGTCCCAGCATTTCGCGCTGCCGGAGCATCCGTCTAGAACAGAATCCACGTCCAGTGGCCCACGCAGGAGCGTTTGCCCTTGTCGGCTCTGCTCGCGATCGCACTGAACGTGGATTTTGCACGGGTGGTCGTTTGCCCCGGGGGCCCTGGACGCGATGCGTATGACTTTGAGCGGGTCAAAGTCATAGAGGACGACGCCTAGCCAGTGTGGGTCAGCCCATCGTGCGCTGCCCGTCGATGGCCTCCCGGATGATGTCGGCGTGGCCGGCGTGCTGGGAGATTTCGGCAATCATGTGCAGGGCGACGCGGCGCACGGACCACCTGGTGCCCGGCTCGAACCACGGCGCTTCGGGCAGCGGCGTCGAGTGGTCCAAGTCGGCTTCGCGAAGGATCCGCTCAGTTGCTGCGGCAACGCTGTGAATGCGGGCCCGGAGAACGTCCAGGGTCTCCTCGTCGCTCAGGACGAAGCGCGTGTCCTCCCACTCACTGCCGCCCCAGTCACCGTTGTTCTCGGCAGCGGCCGCGTCCACGGCCTGCCAATCCACAGCAGACTCGTAGATGCCGTTCTCAACGAACGCCTCACTGCCCTGGATCGCGAACTGCATCCACTCTTCCTCGGTGTCCGCGACGTGCTTGAGCAGTCCCGCGACGGTCAGCGCGCTCACTGTGCTGGCCGTCCGTGCCTGCTCCTCGGTGAGCCCTTCGGCGGTGTGGAGCAGGAAGCCCCGGTGGCGGGCCAGGGTCTCGATGAGTTCGTCGCGTTCGGTCATGGCGCCCTCCTTGTGTGGGTGGTGACGCCAACGCTAAAGGTGAGCCCGGACAGTTCCTGTCCGCAAGGATGTCTCGGGAGTAGGGACCAGTGCTCCTCGGCGGAGACTCAGAATCAACCGGAGGTCGGGTGCGTAACAGCAGACGACAACCCGAGCACGCCGGCTGGTCAATCAAGAAGACCATGCACGCACTCCGGCCCCTGCAACACATCACCATGCGACCGGCCGGCCAACACCTCCACGCCGCACCACCCATCCCCGAAGAGGCTCTTCACAGAAGGGAGCGGATTAGGGGTCTGAAGCCGCCGGCGTCCAGCAGGCAGTGGGTGAGGTTCGGACCCTCCGGCCTGACTTCCACAATGAGTGCCTGATTGTGCCCTGACTCTTGGTATGTGTGCT
>JAUNRO010000321.1 GCA_030544185.1 Propionibacteriaceae bacterium
CAGGCGGATTCTGTTGCGCGGGTGCAACGACCGGACTGCGGCGCTGGCCGTGAACCTGCTCAGTCAAGGTGCGATCGTCGGCGTGGATGCCGCACAGTTGACGACGGCCGTCGCCGATCTGCTCTCGCGCGGGCTGATCAGCCAGGCCGAGGGCGCCAACCTGGGTGAGTTCGATCTGGTGATCGGGGTGGATACGCGGGCGACGATGAGCACCCAACCGCGCAGCACGGGCAAGGTAACGCTCGTCGGCGGCGGGCCGGGCGCGGCCGGGCTCATCACGGCCGCGGGCCTGGAGGCGCTGCAGCGGGCGGATGTCGTGGTGTTCGACCGGCTGGCGCCGCTGTCGCTGCTGCAGGATCTGCCGGCGCGGCTGATCGATGTGGGCAAGATCCCGCACGGCCCGCAGACCGAGCAGGAACTCATCAACGCGACGCTCATCGCCGAGGCCCGGCGCGGGCTGCACGTCGTGCGGTTCAAGGGCGGCGACTCGTTCGTCTTCGGTCGCGGCAGCGAGGAATGGCAGGCCTGCGCGGAGGCGGGGATCGAGGTCGAGATCATCCCCGGCGTATCCTCGGCGATCGCCGCGCCCGAACTCGCCGGCATCCCTGTGACGCACCGGGGGCTGACGCAGGGCTTCACCGTCGTGTCCGGGCACGTCCCGCCGGGCGATCCGCGCAGCCAGCTCGACTGGGCCGCGCTGGCGAAGGTCGGGACCACGCTCGTCGTCCTGATGGGCGTGAAGAACCTGCCGCCGATCGCGGCGGCGTTGCGAGAGCACGGGATGGCGGGGAGTACGCCCGCGGCGGTCGTGGCGGACGCTGGTCTGCCGAGTCAGAAAGTCGTGCGGGCGACGCTGACCGATATCGCGGAGGCAGCCGCGCTCGCGGGGGTCACCGCGCCGGCGGTCACCGTCATCGGCGACGTCGCGGGGTTGAGCCTCGGCGCGGTCGCAGGGGAGGCGGCGGGGGCCAGGGTTCAGCATTGACCTGAAACCCCGGGGCCGTCAGCGCCCAGGTCGGGCGCTCGGAACAGCAGTGCTCAGCAGACTCCTAGTCGAGGTGGGGCGCGGCGGTCCGGCCGGTCCGCGCGCGGGCCTGCAGGGCCTGCAGCAGCAGGCTCACCGCCATGCAGCCGCCGACACCCTCGCCGGCGCGCAGCCGGAGCTGCAGCAGGGGCTCCAGGCCCAGATGGCGGAGCACGACTTCGTGGGCCTGCTCGCGGCTGGCCTGGCCGGCCACGAGATAGGCCTGGACCGCGGGCTCGAGGCGCGTCGCCGCCAGCGCGGCCACCGACGTGGCCAGGCCATCGAGAACCACGGTCGTCCCGGCCTCGGCAGCACCCAGCGTGACGCCGGCCAGCACCGCGAACTCCGGACCGCCGACGGCGGCGAGCACGCGCAGCGCCTCGGTGTCCGGGCCCACCCCACTGCGCTGCAGCGCCGCCTCGACGACCGAGGTCTTGGCGGCCAGGATCCCGGCGTCGGCCCCGGCGCCGAGGCCGACGACCTCGGTCGGCGCCAGCCCGGTGAGGGCGCAGGTCAGGGCGGCGGCCACCGTGGTGTTGCCGATGCCGACCTCGCCCAGCACGACGAGCCCCGTCAGCCCGCGGCCGATCTCCCGGCCCGCCTCGACCAGACGCCGGGCGTCGGCCGAGGTGAGCGCATCGGCGTCGCGCAGGTTGCCGCGATCTGCGGCAGGTCGCGCGGTCGCGACTCCTTCGAACGGGCCACCGCTCACCCCGGCGTCGAGCGTCAGGACGTCGAGCCCGGCCGTCAGGGCGGTCGTGGCCCCCAGGGACTGGCCGGCCACGGCCGCGGCGAACACCTCCGCGGTATTGCTCGCAGGGAACGCACTCACCCCCAGCTCCGCCACGGGATGATCGGCGCCGGCGAGCACCAAGGTCCCGCTCTCGGGCGCCGGCCCGACGGAGAGGATCCGGTTGAGGACCCGGTCGAGGACGCCGAGGGATTCCGGCGGGGTCAGCAGCCGGTCGGCGGCATCGGTCGCGGAGACGAGCCGATCCGGGCCGGGTGCGCGCAGATGCGACACGGGTTCGGCCGGGGCCGCCTCGGCGGCCGGCCATCGGTCGCGGAGCAAGACGTCGGCCAGGGGCAGCTTCGACGACCACGCGTGCCGCTGCAGCCCGGGCTCGGGCGGGCGCTCGTCGGGCCAGCCGAGACACAGCCAGCCCAGGGTCTCGACGCCCTCGGGGAGGCTGAGCAGCTCGACCAGATCGCCTGGCTGGAACAGCGTCACCCAGCCCATGCCCACGCCGTGGGCGCGGGCGGTGAGCCACATGTTCTCGATCGCGCAGGCGCAGGACCACAGGTCGGTGTCGGGAAACGTCGCGCGGCCCAGCACGCCCGCCGCCGGCGTCCGCCGGTCGCACGCCACCACGATCCCCACCGGCGCCTCGCGCAGCCCCTCGAGCTTGAGATCCAGCAGTCTGCGCCCGCGATCGGGTGTGAGCTGGTAGGCCTGCTCCAGGCGCATGTGATCGGCTAGGTGCGCGGCCCGGTCCCGCAACCCCGGGTCGGTGACGACGATGAACCGCCACGGTTGGGAGTGCCCCACCGACGGGGCTGCGTGCCCCGCGGCCAGGATGGCTTCCAGCACCTCATCGGGGACCGGGTCCGCCCGGAACCGCCGGATGTCGCGGCGCGAGCGCAGGATGCGGTCCAGCGCATCGATGTCCGCCGGTTCGAACGCCCAGCCGCGCGGGTCCGCCGCCCGCGCCGCGGCAGCCGACGGGTCGCCCACCACGGGGACCGGGCGGGTCCAATCGGTGCGCGGGACGGCGGAGGCCTGGGTCGCAGGTGAGGCGGGGTCCTGGGTCGCTGTTTCCTCGAGAATCGCCAGCACCCGCTGGGCGGCTGCCTCGGGATCGCCCACGGGATCGGTGGCTCGCTCGGGCGGTCGCGACACCATCACCACGGGGATCCCGAGTTCGGCGGCGACGTCGAGCTTCGCCTCGGTGAGGGCGCCCCCGGAGTCCTTGCTGACCAGGACATCGACCCGGTGTTCGGTCAACAGCGCCCGCTCGGTCTCGGCGCCGTAGGGTCCGCGCGAGCGCAGGATCGTCCAGTGCGGCCATTCGTCCGCAGGCGGCTCCACGAGGCGGACGAGCGCCCACCGGTCCCGCCAGCTTGCGAAGTGGGCAAGCCCCTGCCGGCCCGTCGTCAGGAAGGGTCGCTCCCCCAGCTGCGCCATCGCCGCCGCGGCGTCCTCGATCCGGTCGACCCAGGTCCACTCGCCGGCCCGCGGATGCTCCCGCCAGCCGGGCCGCAGCAGCCGCACCAGGGCTACTCCCGCCTGGCCGGCCGCGTCCACCGCGTGGTCCGACATGACCGCGGCGAACGGATGGGTGGCGTCGACGACGACCTTGACCTGGTGCTCGTGCAGGAACTCGACCAGCCCGCGTACGCCGCCGAACCCACCGATCCGCACCTCACCCGCGGGCAGCGCCGGGTTGCTCACCCGCCCCGCGAGGGACGAGAGCACGCGTACGCCGGCGGCATCCAGCCGGGCCGCCAGGGCCCGGGCCTCACGAGTCCCGCCGAGCACCAATACCTCGCAGGGATCCGCCATGCTCAGCAATCTAGTCCGTCCAGCAGGGGTGCTGTGGGCACCGTAGGCATCTGATCCGTGGGGCGTATCACCTGTGGGCACCGTAGGCA
>JAUNRO010000322.1 GCA_030544185.1 Propionibacteriaceae bacterium
CTCGGGTCACCAGTTCGTCACCGCGCTGCCTTATCTGTACTTGTTCGACCAGGACCTTGCCGTCTCGCTGCTGGACCAGCGCGCGACGCGGCTCCGCGCCCGCTCGCGGGAATTCATGGCCGCCGCCGTCGATCACGAGCGGAAGCTGACCGAGGTCGCCAAGGACGATTATCTGGAGAGCCGCACCCAGTTCGAGATCGAGTGGATCGAGCACTATCGCGACCAGGTCGCCGCCATGGCGTGGCCGCCGTCGGAGGTCGTCGCGCCAGCTGGCCTAGGCTCCTAGACCTGCGGCCGGTGGCGCAGGTCGGCATATTCCTCATGCTTGCCCAGCCACCGCGCCACGAACGGGCAGGTGGGGATCACCGAGAGCCCGCCGGTGGAGCGGATGTCATCCATCGCGGCCCGAGCGAGAGTGCTGCCGATGCCCCGGCCCTCGAAGTGGGGCTCCACGACGGTGTGCTGCAGGTCGATCGCGTCAGCGATCCGCTCATAGGCGATATAGCCCGCGACTTCACCATCGACGATCGCCTCATAGCGCTTCTGCTTCGGCTTGTGCTCCACCGTCGGTTCGCTCATCAATGCCTCCGTTGTAGGTTCGGGCCATGACCGAGTATGCCGTGAAGACTCCTCCACAGCACGGGGCCTGGGCCGACTATCTGGACGTCTGGCGTGCTGCCGATGAGATCGAGACCTTCACTCACGCCTGGAATTTCGATCACTTCTATCCGCTCGTCGGGGACCCGGCCGGCACGTGCCTGGAGTCGTGGACGATGCTGGCCGCGCTCGCCCAGGCAACCACGCGGATCCGCATCGGGTCGATGGTCAACGGGATGCACTATCGCCATCCGGCCGTCACTGCGTCCGCCGCGGCAACCCTCGACATCATCTCCGGTGGCCGGCTCGCGCTCGGTCTCGGCGCGGGCTGGTTCGAGCCGGAGTCCAACGCCTACGGCATCAAGCTCGGCACCGTGAAGGAGCGGCTCGACCGCTTCGACGAGGGCGTCGAGGTCATCGTCAGCCTGCTCACGCAGGAGACAACGACCTTCGCCGGGACGTTCTATGAGCTGACCGATGCGCGCTGCGAGCCGAAGGGCGTGCAGGAGCCGCACCCGCCGATTGTGATCGGTGGCACCGGCCGCAAGCGGACGATGAAGACCGCTGCCCGGTTCGCCCAGCAGTGGGACGCGCTGTTCACCGAGACCCCCGAGGAATTCCTGGAGCTCAACGAGGTCCTCGACGCGCACTGCGCGGACGTGGGCCGCGACCCTGCGGAGATCACCCGCTCGATCCACCTCGCGTGGTCCGACGGTGCCGACCCGGCCCAGCTCGCCGAGCAGGCAGCGACGTTCGCCGCCGTCGGCGTCCAGCAGATCGTGTTCTCGATGCGGGCGCCCTATCGCGCGGCCGCGTTGGAGCCGCTCGCGCGGGCCATCCAAGCAACCCAGGGCTGAACCGGTCAGTCCGGCCGGTTCGGCGAGCTCGGCGTGGCCGGTGGCTGCTGCTCCTTCTCCGGGGATTTCGTCTCCGGCGCCCGCCGGCGGAATCGCTGGGCCAGCCGACCGAGGCGTACGCGTGGGGAAATCTGCACCGGCAGCAGAAGCGGCGGCTGCGGCGCGCCCTCGGGCGTGGCCTCGGCGTCCGGACTCGGGCTGCGGCGGAACAGCTTGGTCAGCTGCGCGGTCGCGGCGGCGGCGAGGGCACCGTCCGGGGTGACCACCTTGATGTCGCTCGGGTCACGCTCGCCGGAGACCACATCGATCTGTTCACTCAGATAGCGCAGGAGCACGAGCGCGGTCGCAACCACCGGCACGGCGAGGAACGCGCCGATGATGCCGAAGCTCGTGCCGCCGATGGCGACCGAGATCAGGCTGATCGCCGGATGCACGTTCACGCTGCGGCGCTGGAGGATCGGGAAGACGACGTTGCTCTCGATCTGCTGCACCGCCACGACCAGCAGCAGGACCCACATCGCGGTCGTGAAGCCGTTCGACACCAGGGCCACCAGGACCGCGAGCGCGCCCGCGACGAACGCACCGACCGTCGGGATGAACGAGAACACGAAGGTGATGATCGCCAGCGCGAATGCCAACGGGACCTGCAGGAACACCAGGCCCAGGCCGATGCCGACCGCGTCGATCGCACCGACGACTGCCTGCGTGCGGATGAAGGCGCCGAGGGTCGACCACACCCGCGCGAGCACCTCGCTCAAGTGCTGGCCCGCCCGCCGGCCGGCGATGACCCGCACCGCTGGCAGGAATTGTTGGCCGTCTTTGAGGAAGAAGAACGTCAGCATGAGCACGAGCACGACCGTGATGGCCGCGCTGCCGACGGTCGAGACGCCGGTGAACACGCCCGAGGCGATGTTGGAGGCCTGGCCCTGGAGCCAGCTCGTGATCTGGGCGGTCATGTCCTGGAGCTGCTCGTTGTCGACGTTGAGCGGTGGCCCGGCCATCCAGCGCTCCAGCGTCTGCAGGCCGCGGCTCGCCTGGGACACGACCAGGCTGACCTGTTGCACGATGCCCGGAGCGACCGAGGCGAGCAGACCGCCGACCACCGCGATGAACCCCAGCAGCACGACCGCGGCCGCCAGCCCGCTGGGGAACTTGATCTTCTCCAGCAACTGCTTGAGCGGATAGAGCACCGTGCAGATGATGATCGCCAACATGATCGGGATGATCCCGACCTGCAATCTGGCCAGCAGCCAGAAGATCGCGGCCGTCGCCAGCATCGTGCCGATCAGGCTCCAGGCCCACCGGCCCACCGACCGCACACCGGCGGAGATCACCGTCCCGCGATCGATCTCGTGCTCCTCGCCGCCGGGGGGCGCAGCCTTGAGCGGGGCCTCGGGCGGCGGGGGAGGCAGAGGCTGATCCAGCTGGCTCGGCTGGTTCGAATCCTCGTCGCGGCTGTCTGAGGTCATGCAGCCGACTCTATGCGCCGCCGCCGACGCTCAGATCACGTATTCCGGCATCATGTCCTCGATCCGCGGATCCATCGTCTCGCCGGGGCAGTCGCTGGCCTGGTTCGTGCGGACCACCTTGGCGGGCACCCCGACGACCGTCGAGTGCGGCGGGACATCGGCGAGGACGACGCTGCCCGCGCCGACACGCGAATAGTCGCCGACCTTGACGTTGCCGAGCACGATCGCGCCGGCGGAGATGAGGCAACCGCGGCCAACCTTGGGGTGGCGGTCGCCGGTGTCCTTGCCCGTGCCGCCCAGGGTCACGCCTTGCAGGATCGACACATCGTCGCCGACCACGGCGGTCTCGCCGATGACGATCCCGGTCGCGTGGTCGATGAACACGCCCCAGCCCACACGCGCGGCCGGATGGATGTCCATCCCGAAGACCTCCGACACGCGGGACTGGATGAGCAGAGCCTCGGTCATCCGGTCCTCGTGCCACAGCGCATGGGCGATTCGGTGCATCTCCAGGCCGAGGAACCCCTTGGCGAAGAGATAGGGGATGAGGAGATTGGGGTAGGCCGGGTTGCGCTCCACGCTCGCCACGAGGTCGACGCGCGCGGCCTTGCCGATCTCGGGGTGGCGCTGGAGCACGTCGAAGAACATCTCGTGCAGCGGCTGCTCATGGGTGTGTCCGTCCGAGGCGGCCTGGGCCATCGCGGTCATCGTCATCGCCGCCGCCGGCAAAGTCCTCGC
>JAUNRO010000323.1 GCA_030544185.1 Propionibacteriaceae bacterium
GATCTCGAGCGCGGCCAGGCTGGTGAGCACCTTCAGGGTCGAGGCGGGCGTGGCCGAGTCCTCGGCTCGGTCCGCATACAGCGTCTCGGTGGTCGCCCCGTCGACGACCATGCCGAACGTGTCGCCCTCGATCGGGCCCAGCGCGCGGATGCGCTCGGCGACGGCGTCGGCACCGCTGCCCGGGGCGGGACTGGCCGGGGGCAGGACCGGTGCGCTGGGCGCGGCCGGCACCGCCGTCGACATCGAGTCGGGGTCATGGAACACCTCCGGATCGACGTGGGGCGAGCCGCCGTCGCGATAGAGACCCGAGGCGTACAACCCGACGCGCACCCCCGCCCCCAGCCAGCCGGTCGCCAGCAGGATCACGAACGCCACGACCAGGACCACCAAGGCCGCGGCACGCGCCAGCAGGCCCTTGCTCGTGCGCATGGCGTCCTCCCGTGGGCGCCGCCCCTCACGGGGATGGGCGGCGCTAGGCTTCATCCGATCGAACCAACCCCGAGTGAAAGGGTCAGCGGTGACCGAAGAGTACTCCGCGGCTGCGGGCCACAATCTGACGGATCCACCCCACAACGTCACGTTCGACGTCACGGTCGAGATTCCGAAAGGCCAGAAGAACAAGTATGAGGTCGATCACGCCACCGGTCGCATCCGGCTCGACCGCACGCTGTTCACCTCGACCCAATATCCCTCGGACTACGGCTATATCGAGCAGACCCTCGGTGAGGACGGTGACCCGCTCGACGCGCTCGTGCTCATTCCCGAGGCCACATTCCCGGGTTGTGTCATCCAGTGCCGCGCGATCGGCATGTTCCGGATGAGCGACGAGGCCGGCGGCGACGACAAGGTCATCTGCGTGCCGAGCGACGACCATCGCCAGGACCACCTGCAAGATCTCGAGGACCTGCCCACCCACCAGGTGCTGGAGATCGAGCACTTCTTCTCCGTCTACAAGGATCTCGAGCCGGGCAAGTCCGTCGAGGGCGCGACCTGGGCGGGCCGCGTGGAGGCCGAGGAGGAGATCCGGCGGTCCCTCGAGCGCGCGAAGGGCACCGAATACGAGCATCCGACCGGCTCGGGCGCGCACTGAGTGAGTCATCTGCTGTTGCTGTCCCCGGCGGCCAATCGGGTGTACGCCGGGGCGGCGGGCGCGCTCGTCGCAGCCGAGATCGAGGTCTGCACGGGGCTGACCGCGGAGCCGGTGACGGTGGCCGGGGTGGACTATCTGTCACTGGACGCCGAGTCGCTGGGGGCCGCTGAGCTCGCGGCGATCGCCCGCTCGTCGGCGCGGTTGGCGCTGTTCGATCAGGTGGGGAACCACGGCCGCGGTGAGCTGCTGCGTCCGGTCGAGCTGCCCGTGGTGGATCTGCTGGACGACGACTTCGTCACGATCCCCAAATATCAGGGCAAGACCAACGAACAGTTCACCCGGCTGCTGCTGAACGTGACCCGCGCTGCGGCGACGCTGCCGCAGGGGCGCGTGCCGACCGTGCTGGATCCGCTGTGCGGGCGCGGGACGACGCTGTCGGTGGCGTGGACCCTGGGGCTCAACGCCGCGGGCGTCGAGGCCGACGCGAAGGCGTTCGAGGCCATGGGCTCGTTCTGGAAGACCTGGTTGCGGCGCAAGCGCCTCAAGCACACCGCCGACATCACACCCGTGCGCCGCGACGGCAAGTCCCTCGGGCGCCGATTCGAGGCGACGGCCCGGATCCCGGCGGTGGCGGGCGGCTCGAGTGGCTCGGCTCCGCCCCTGCGCGAGCTCACCGCGACCGTCTTCACCGGTGACACCCGTGACTCGGCCAAGCTCTTCGGCAAGCGGCGGTTCGAGCTCATCGTCGCCGACGCCCCCTATGGCGTGGTTCACGGTTCGCAGACCGATGTCCGCGGGGTCAGTGGCCGGCGCGACCGCTCCCCCGCCGGCCTCCTCAGTGAGGCCATCGGGGTCTGGGCCGGCCAGCTCACCTCCGGCGGCGCGCTGGGCCTGAGCTGGAACACCCTCGGCCTGGCCCGGGAGAAGCTCGCGGACCTGGTGGCCGGGGCCGGTCTGGAGGTGCCAGACGGCGGCCCGTGGTTGCGCTTCGCGCACCGGGTGGACTCCTCGATCCACCGCGACATCCTGGTGGGGAGAAAGCCCCAGCCTGAGCTCCCCTAGACTCGAACCCATGGCCGCCACACCCCGACAGCTGCTCCTCATGCGTCATGCCGAGGCCGTGAACTTCGCCCCCGGGCTCGGCGACATCGACCGTCCGCTGACCGAGGAGGGGAAGGCCCAGGCCGGCCGGGTGGCGGACTGGTTCGCAGACGCGGGACTGACCGTCGATCACGTGCTGTGCTCCGCAGCCGTGCGCACCCGGGAGACGTTCGAACTGCTCGGGCTAGCGGCGCCGGTGATGCACACCGAAGAGATCTACAACGCCGGCTCCGACACGATCCGCGCCGTGCTGGCCGGGGCCGATCCGCAGGCCGCCACCGTGCTGGTGGTGGGACATGCACCGGGCGTGCCCGCGCTGGTGGACGACCTGGCCGATCCTGCCACGACCGATCCGGAGACCATGCAGGGACTCAGCCGCGGGTTCCCCACCGCAACCCTCGTCGGGATCGAGATCACCGGCGACTGGGCCGCGCCCGGTCCCGGCCGCGTCGCGTTCGTGGTGCACGGCTGATCGGGTTCCCAACCCAGCTTCCAGATCTCCCATTCCGGCGGCCCGGTCGAGCGCCCTCATCTGGAGCTCATCTTGGTGCTTTACCGTCGTTCGGCAATGGCACCGAAGATGTGGAGTCTCGATGAGCGAACACGGCACGCAGGGTCCGGGGCACGAGCATCAGCACCAGGCGCAGCCAGCGGTGGTGGACGCGGGCGCGTCCGCGCCCGATGCAGCGGTCGCATTAGCCGAGCCGCCTGCGCCGGAGAAGAAGAAGAAAAAGAAGAAGGACGGCGGCGGTCCTCCGCCCGGCGCGCCACCCCTGGGCAGCGCCAAGGCTGTCGAGACGATGTTCCGCAACGCGATCAGGGCCGAGCTCGACATGATTTCTCTCGCGGCCACCAAGGCCAACATCATGATCTCGCTGAACGGCTTCATCATCTCCGCGTTGATGATCTCCGGGGCGTTCTTGTTCAACTCCAACGCCTCGTTCCTGGTCCCGGCCGGGGTCTTCATGCTCACCTCGGCGGGGTCGATCGTGTTCGCCCTCTTCGCGGCCTCGCCCCAGCACGCCAGCGTGATGGCGGCGGCGCGGCACTGGTGGGACAGGATCCGTGGCCGGCAGCCCGCTGAACACGGTGGCCACGAGGGCAATCTGCTCATCTATGAGGAGCGGGTGAAGCTCGACCCAGACGACTACTGGGATCAGATGCAGGATCTCCTGCGGGACCGCGACGAGATCTACCACAAGATGAGCGACCACCTGTACTGGCTGGGCGAGATGGCCAGCCAGAAGTTCAAGAACCTCAACATCTCCTACTCCATCTTTCGCTGGGGCCTCCTCGGGTCGATCGTCACGTTCCTGGTCGTCAAGGGCGCGATGTGGGCCTACCCGATCGTCGCCGGCGAGCGGGAGACACCGGTCGCCGGAATGGGCATCGCGGAATTCACCGACCTCTATGAGCCGTCCGCCGTCCAGCAACTGCCCGACGGCCGGATCCTCGTCGTCGAG
>JAUNRO010000324.1 GCA_030544185.1 Propionibacteriaceae bacterium
GGAATCGCAGTACCGGATCGCCGGACTAGGCGTACCCACTGGTCCTATCTGCCAGCCATCTCCCGGTAGGCGTCATTGAGGATGATCTCACCGTCGCGGGGATGTGTGATCACGCCGGTCTTGAGGTTGTCGCACGCGATTCGCGGCACTGATCCGCCGAAGAACTCGAACATCGCCACGTGGGCGCGTAGCCAGGTGTCCTGCTTCATGTCCAGGGTGGGTTCGACGAAGGCGTAGCGGGAGAACGGCAGGCACCCAACGAACAGGTACACCCGTCTGGCTTCCCCGGTGACGGGATCGGTCAGCTGCATCGTGGGGCCGGACCAGTCCACTTCGACGGTCTGCCCGGCTTTGTGCCCGACGCGGGAGGCCAGCCCGGCGACCTGCACGTGCTGTTGGTACTGCTTGCAGAACCGGTCGTAGCCCATCGCCGGGGAGCCCGAACTGGCGCAGCGGTCGGTGTACTCGCCGTGCAGGAGTTTCATCGTCACCCCGACCCGGGCCATCTCCCGATGCACTTCGGCCCAGTCGGGCTCGGCGAACACGCTCTCGTGCTCACCTCGGCCGGGGAACAGCAGCGAGTAGACCTCGCCGTCCGGTAGGTCTGCGATGTCGTCCCAGCTGAGCTCGGCGGCATCGGCGGCCTCCAGGACCGCCGCGACGCTGTTGCGCGAGATCTGCTGGGAGGCCGCGATCGCCCTCCCGGACAGGCCTTCGGCCCGTAGCTGCAAGACGAGTTTCGCCTTGATCTTCCTTACCATTGGGAACTGCTCCTTCCGCCGGTGCCCGTTACACCCAGCGGGAGGAGCCTAGAAAGGGTGGCTCTGAACGCGAATAACGGTGGCTCTGACGACGTCCAACGCGTCAAGCCACCGCTGGCTCCCAGACCCGATATGACTGGCCCTCAGAAGAGCGAATACTCACTATCGGATCCGGCGCCTGATAGGACTCGTCGAGGTAGGCGACGTGACTCTTTGTTCGGCGGTACGCCTCGGCGACAATCGACGCCTTGCGATCAGAGAAGCCCATCTAGGGCATCTTAGACTCGCGCCAGCAGCGCGCCTTCGACTCAGCCACAATGTGCTCACCGCAAACATTGGGGCGGCAGACTTCTCCCTACGAGGGTTCCAGGTGCGATTTTTCCTAGTCGTCCTGCTTCTTCTTCGCCTCAATCAGCCGGACGGCGCGTGCGTTAACGCGATCCGAGATCAAGGGAAGGAGGCGGAGCACAAAGTGCCCGGCCCCAAGGAGCAGGACGGCCGCGAGGTCCAGCTTGTCGACGATGTCGAGAACCTGCATATCGCAACCTCCCCTCATGGTGGAGAGATGCCACGCCTGGCCGATTGCCAGGCTGAGTGCCGCGGCCAGATACTGGCTGGCGACCTGAACTGCGCCTAGGCGCAGGCTGCCAGCGTCATAGCCAGCAGGTTGTTGCGGGGAGCGAAATGACGAAAACCCGGTCGATAACCGGGTTTTTGAGCGCACGAATCCGCAACAAGAGAAATATAGCATTTCGACCGTCAGGCTCCGCGAATACTCCAAGTCCAGTCGTTGCGCGATAATAAGCAGTCTCTAGCGGTGCGTCCAGGAACTTCCTGACGGGGGATGAAGGACAATCAGAGCAACTCCACCACTTGCACCCTGAAAGGTTGCTCACGTGTCATCGCCTTGGCTCACTACTGCTGTTTCGGAGTTCGGGCAGCGTTGCAAAGCCAAGCTGGCCGGCCCGGGTGAGGCAGAAGCGGCGATCCGGGCTCCGATTGAACAGTTACTCGCCGCCGCTGGCGAGCACCTTTCCTTGGATGTGGTCCCACACGACGAGGTCCGCGACGACGACCGCGGCGTTCGTCCCGACTACGCGATCAGCGTCGGCGGTGCGATCACTGGGTACGTCGAAGTCAAGAAGCCTGGCGCCAACTTGGACCCAGACTCCATGCGAGGCCACAACCTCAAACAGTGGATGAGGCAGAAGGACCTCCCGAACCTGATCTACACCAATGGCACGGAGTGGCGACTCTACCGCGATAGCGAGCCGGTCGGAGATCCGATACACCTCGCCGGCGGGCCGCTCCGCACGGCTGGAGCGGAGCTTTCCGCGCCCGCAGAGTTCGAGCAGTTCCTGACCGACTTCCTGCGGTGGGAGCCCGCGCCCATCACAAGCGTGATCGCTCTCGTTCGAGCTATCGCGCCGCTGACTCGACTTCTGCGCGGTGAAGTCTTGGACCAGCTCGCCGCCGAGCAGCGCAAGATCAAGGCCGGGGCTCGACGCGAAGATCAGCCATTCCATGGACTCGCCAGGGACTGGCGGCACCTTCTATTTCCGACCGCTGACGACGCGACCTTCGCCGACGGCTACGCGCAAACCGTCACGTTCGCCCTCCTCCTCGCTCGAACCGAAGGCATCACACTCGCCGATACCGGCGGCCTGCACGCAGTTGGCACGAAACTTGCGGGACAGCACTCCCTCATGGCCCGGGCGCTTCAGCTGCTGACTGACTACGTCGCAGATGACTTCAAGGTCACCATCGACCTCCTGGTGCGTGTCATCGACGCCGTGCAGTGGCCGAAGGTCCGCGCCGGCCGCCGCGACACCTATCTCCACCTGTACGAAACCTTCCTCGACGTCTACGACCCGCAGCTGCGGCAAAAGTCCGGTTCGTACTACACACCACGTGAAGTGGTCGAGCAAATGGTCCGCCTCACCGAAGAAGTCCTGGAAACACGATTGGGCAGAACCGCAGGATTCGCCGATCCGGATGTGGTCGTGGCCGACCCCGCGATGGGCACGGGCACATTCCTACACACGATCATTGAGCACGTCGCGGCCCGAGTGTCCGAGCGAGACGGGCAGGGAGCCGTTGCGGGGGCAGTCAGCCAACTCGCCAAGCGGCTTGTGGGATTCGAGCTCCAGACCGGCCCCTTCGCCGTCGCCGAACTGCGAGCCACCGATCTACTCACCGATCTCGGAGCCAGCCTTCCACCGGCAGGCTTGGGAATGTACGTCACCGACACCCTCGACGACCCCCACGCCGAACAGACCCAACTCGGATCCGGTCTTGAGTTGATCAGTCGGTCGAGATCGAGGGCTGCCCGTATCAAGGCCAAGTCCAAAGTCACTGTCGTGATCGGCAACCCGCCCTATGACGAACGGGCACAAGGTCGCGGCGGCTGGATCGAGAACGGCAGCGACAGCGAAAAAACGAAGAAAGGCGGCGTTTACCGCCCCTTAGATGACTTCCGTGCTGAGGGGAACGGCCGCACCGAGTACGTCCTCAAGAACCTCTACATCTACTTCTGGCGGTGGGCTACCTGGAAAGTCTTCGACGCCAACGCGAACCAAACCGACGGTGACGTGGGGGTCGTTTGCTACATCACCACCTCAGGTTATTTACGCGGCGCCGGATTCAAGGGCATGCGCGAATACCTACGTCGTACCACCAGCGAAGGCTGGATCATCGATGTCTCCCCCGAGGGAATGCGTCCCGATGTACCGACTCGGATCTTCCCCGGCGTGCAGCAACCTCTCGCGATCGCTATCTTCACTCGCCGCCCGGAGTGCGACCCAGATGTGCCGGCCACGATCCACTACACCGCGATACACGGCCGACGGCTCGAGAAGTACGACGCCCTGACCAAACTAAATCTCGAC
>JAUNRO010000325.1 GCA_030544185.1 Propionibacteriaceae bacterium
GCGGTCTTCAGCTTTCTGGCTGACATGCCCCTGGTCTATCTGTTTCTCGTCGTCGGCCTCGGCGCCGTGCTCGGGCAGATCCCGTTCGGCAAGGTGCGCCTGGGTGCTGCGATGGTGCTGTTCGCCGCGATCGGCATCACTGCGGCCGGTGTGGCGCAAGGGTCGGAGATCGTGATCCCGGCGCTCGTGGGCGACTTGGGACTGGCTCTCTTTGCGTTCGCGATCGGCATCCAGTCCGGCCCCAACTTCTTCCACTCGTTGAAGTCCTCATGGCCGCTCATGCTGGGCGTCGCGGCGATCCTGGCAGCTGCCGGTGCCGTGGCATTCCCCGTCGGGCGCCTGCTCGGGCTCAGCACCGACACCATCGCCGGCACCTACGCCGGTGCCCTGAACAACACCCCCGCCCTGGCAGCCGCCGGTGGCACACCGGACGCGACCGTGGGCTACTCGGTGGCGTACGTCTTCGGTGTGATCGGCATCCTCCTCGTGATCTCAGCCTCGTTGAGCTATGGCAAGCGGGACTCTGATGTTCCTCAGGAGCTCATCGAGATGGCGATCCGCGTCGAGCGGACCGACCGCCCGATCGCCGAGGAGGTCGTCAGGATTCACGAGGGCCGGGTGCGGTTCAACCGCATCCGGCGGATCGAGGATGGGCCGACAGAGATCCTCGATCCGGAGACCGAGCTCGAGCCCGGCGACGTGGTGACCGTGGTCGGGCCTGGCGCCGAGGTTGCGAAGGTTGCCCATGAGCTTGGCCACCGGTCGTCCCATCAGCTCTCCGCGGATCGTCGGGCCCTGGACTTCCGCCGGATGACCATCTCCAATCCCGAGCTGGCCGGCCGTGAGATCCGCGAACTTCATCTGGAGAAGCGGTTCGGCGCGACTATCTCCCGCATCCGACGCGGCGACATCGACATGGTCGCGATGCCTGACTCGGTCCTGCAGCTGGGGGACCGGATCCGAGTGATCGTGCACCGGGATCACATGAACGAGGTCACGCATTATGTGGGTGACTCGACCCGGGGCCTCTCCGATATCAACCCGATCGCCGCCGGCCTGGGCCTCGCCCTGGGCCTGGTTCTCGGCCACATCCCGCTGCCGCTTCCTGGCGGCGAGACGTTCACCATCGGGGCAGCGGCAGGGACGCTCATCCTGGGGCTCATCATGGGCCGGGTCCGGCGGATCGGGAGGGTCATCACCACGCTGCCCTATACGGCGTCGATGACCCTGACGGAGTTCGGACTGCTGGTCTTTCTGGCGTACGCCGGGACGCGGGCGGGTGGCCAGATCTCCGATGCGTTCACTTCGGGGGCCTGGTGGCGGATGCTGCTGCTCGGCGCGGTCATCACCGCCTTCATGGGGGTGCTCGCCTATGTAGTTGGGCGCTGGGCCTTTCGCTCGGGAGGCACCCGCCTGAGCGGCATGGTCGCAGGCATGCAGACGCAACCGGCGCTGCTCGCCTATGCGAACGGGCGCACGAACTTCGACCCTCGGATCGGTCTGGGTTACGCGTTGGCCTACCCCACGGCGATGGTGACGAAGATTCTCGTTGCGACGGTTCTGGCTGCCCTCTGAGCGAACGGGAATGACCTGAGGTAAGGTTTTCAACTGCCCGTTGTTTAGATGGAAACACTTTGCATGTTTAGGAATGGTCAGCGCCTCACGGCGGACGTAGAGAGGCGACCAATCGGCGCAACCCGATCGTGGATGGCGGGCCGTTCGATGGCCTCGCTCGGGAGCGCGGGCCACGTCGCGACCATGGATCTCTTTGCGGCTAGCGAAAAGCGGCCGGGGTGACCCGAGCAGGCTTAGGCTTCCTGTGCAACGATGGGCCCTACCAACGGTTGGCACAAAAGTCTCAAACTCGCAACTGGAAGCTTCCTCACAGAATTCTTCGATATCACTTCCAGCGGCCCTTGGACTTACCGTTTGAGCGCTGTGCTAATCACGGTCACTTGTCCAGACGGGTGGTTAGCGAGCGTTGGACTGTTTGAACATCGGGGGAGATGGAATGTCGGCTCTGCCAGTGGTATGGAAGCGGTCACTGCTTGTCGCTTGGGACGTGGCAGCCTGGGTGTTGGCGTTCGCAGGTTTCGTGCTGGTCCGCTATGACTTCCAGCTCAAGGAAGCTCAGTGGTTTGCGGGGATCACCTATGCGGTCGCCGTCGTCGCGATGCATCTGATCGTCGGCTTCGTCAGCCATCACTATCTCGGACGATCCAAGGTGGCCAGCTTCGCCGAAGTCACCTCGTTGGGCATGTTGGTCCTCGGAGTCTCGGGGATTCTCGGGGCGATCTTCATCATCGCCGTGCCCAACTTCCCCAATGGGATCGCGCTCGTCATGCCCTCGATCGCGCTGGTGATCATGGCGGCCGGGCGCTGGGCCTTCCGTGGCTACTTCGGGTCCAGTCGACGCCGCGCCACGGACCAGGAGGCCACCCCCGTGCTGGTCTTTGGCGCCGGTGATGCGGGCGCGGAGGTCGCACGCCTGGTCGCTGCTACGCCCAACGCGCCTTATCGCATCGAGGGCTTTCTCGATGACGACCGCCACAAGCGGTTTCTTCGCCTCAACAATCACCGGGTCCTCGGCACCGGCGATGACCTCGTTGCTGCTGTGCGCGACACCGGTGCGAAGCAGGTCATCCTGGCGCTCGGCAATCCTGGCCCGGCCCTGATTCAGCGGGTGTCCGACGCCTGTGCGGCCGCGGGTGCCAAACTCGTGGTGATCCCGCCCATCCGGGAGCGAATCGGTGGCCGCGTCAAGCTCGAGCAACTGCGCGAGTTCGACGTTGTCGACCTTTTGGGCCGGCGCCAGATCGAGACCGATCTCTCGGAGATCGCCGGCCTGGTCACCAACAAGGTCGTGCTCATCACCGGTGCGGGTGGGTCGATCGGCGCCGAACTGAGCCGTCAGGTCCACGCGCTGGGTCCCGACAAGCTCTTCCTGCTCGACCGCGACGAGTCCCAGCTGCACGCTCTCCAACTGTCCATCCGCGGCAATGGTCTGCTGGACGATGACCAGACTGTGCTCTGCGACATCCGTGACCACGCTGCCCTGCAGCGGGTTTTCGAGGGTTGCCAGCCGGACCTGGTTCTCCACGCGGCGGCGCTGAAGCACCTGCCGATGCTGGAGCGGTTCCCCGCCGAAGGATGGAAGACGAATGTTTTGGGCACCCTCAACGTGCTGCGCTGCGCGCACCGTGCTGGCGTCAAGCGCTTCGTCAACGTCTCCACGGACAAGGCTGCGGACGCCAGCAGCGTGCTGGGCCAGTCGAAGCGGCTCGCGGAGCGGATCACGGCGTGGTACGCGACGAAGTATGACCTGGCTTATGTCTCGGTCCGTTTCGGCAACGTGCTCGGCTCTCGCGGGTCGGTTGTGCACGCCTTCAAGGCACAGATCGAGCGAGGCGGCCCCGTCACGGTGACACATCCCGACGTGACGCGCTATTTCATGACGATCCCAGAGGCTTGTGAACTGGTGCTCCAGGCGGGGGCGATCGGCAAGCCTGCGGACGTGCTGGTGCTCGATATGGGCGAACCCGTGAAGATCGTCGATGTCGCCCGGCGGCTGATCGACGTGTCCGGGCGCGACGACATCGAAATCACCTATGCCGGCCTTCGACCCGGCGAGAAGATGCACGAGGT
>JAUNRO010000326.1 GCA_030544185.1 Propionibacteriaceae bacterium
CCGGCAGCAGCGTCCTGGTGCCGTCCTCAAGGAGGATCTTCTTCGGCGGGAACCAGATGTCGCACTGAGCCGCATCTCCCGGCGCCGAGGTGAGCCGGTCCGCCGGATCGATCGGGCGCTGATCACCGCGGACCCGGTTGGCGTTGTCCCGGAACCAGCGGATCGAGCCGGTCCACCCGACCCGCTCAGCGACCACCGTCGCCGCCATGTCAGGGGTCTCCGCGGGCAGCTCGCGCACCCGCGGCTCGAACGGCGTGAACGATGTCGGCCACGCCGAACGCAGCTGTTCACTTCTCGAGCGCCGTCGACAACGAGGCCGGGTCCAGGAAGAGGCACTAGGCGATCGCGTGACCAGCGGCGTTCTGCTCCACCTCGAGCAGCGCATACGCCGTGCGGACCGACTAGCCCGCCCCCTCTGCGTGAGCGATCAGGTCGAGCAAGCCGGCCTTGAGGGTGGCGTCCACCCGGGCCGGGCTTGGCCGACGACGCCTTCAAAGCCTCGGTCTTGGCGGCCTGGGCCACCGAGACCACCACAGAGCGGTAGCATAGATTCGGTCAACTTTCCGGATCTCAACGACCTTGTCGGAGCTTCAGCGGAGTGCACTAGCGGTGCCAACGTGGGTCGACATCATGTGTAATCGCCTCGCTAGGTTGCCCCTCATCCAGCACCAAATTCAGGAAGGGGATAGCGCTACCGGGCATCGCATGACCGCTCCCCTGTGTGCCCCAATCGCAGGCAACCAGTGCGTCACCGTGTGCCGTTATACCTCCCAATTCGGTAAGCCCGAAGTGTTCGGCCAGCAGAGTGAAGTGTGGTCTTTCCCCGAAGGATGACGGATCGGACCTATTGCCGAAGTGCGTGAAGCTAGCAGTCTCCAGTCGATGTTCCAGTCCTATTCGAAGATCGAGTCGGTTTCCGTAGCGGAGTACCATCTCTGCAGGATTTTCGCATTCCGGAAACGCGAATGTCTGCAGGTTGCTGACAGCCCAAGGGAAGTACCTTTCCACAACGGTCTGACCATTGACGCTTATGGCCCTCGAATTTGGAATTCTTGACCCCATTAGAACAGCAGCAAAACCACCAGCTGAGTGGCCGACCAAGATCGTCTCTTCAGCATTTACCGTCGCCCCTGCCTTCTTTGCTGCCAAGGCCATGAGATCCACAAGGGGAGTGTCGCGGTTCCCTGCGTACCATCCAATATTGATGTCGGGCCCCTGAAGGAGTGTTGAGTCGGAGACAAATAGGAGGGACTCGGTGCGCGAAAGAAATGAACGTACAAATTGGAATTTCGGCAGCGTTGAATTGCCTCTGGGTTCAGCGCCATGAAGCCCTACAAGCAGCCTGTTGGAGTCAGGGCGAGGATAGAAGAGCGCATCCAGCGGCAGGGAGTACTCCGAGTCGGTGATCACATAGCGCGCCGGTTCCGCGGTGTCGAACGCAAGTTCGTCCAGGCTGTCGAATCGACGTATGGGCACGCCCATCAACTCGTCATGATCCTGGAACTGTCCGCGGTACTCGACAAGGGGGGGTAGGAGGCTTCACGCGACATGACTCTAGCCCGGCCCATGCGTCCCAGTCAGTTGCGTAGTGCCAGTGCGGGGACGCTCGGCAGTTCTGTCGCCCAAGAGAGCGACCTTGCAAGACAATCAAAGAACACGTCTTGAGTCGGTGGGTTATGGCTGGGCCCGCCCTGGTACTCCTCGACGCGAACGCGACAGAGGTTGTTTCCTTTTGCGGCGGCTGCGAGCCATGGAAGATAGTGCGCTTCGTAATGGTCTTCATTGCGATTAATAACAAAGAAGACATAGTTCCCAAGGGGTTGAGCATAGCGCCGCAGAGTCGAGACCCTGTCATCCAGTTGCAACGTCCAGTCGTTATCAAAGTTGACGCTGTCGACCCCCTGCGGTGCGCATTCTGGCCACACCACCTGGAGGTAGTGTTTCTGCGCCCACGGAAGTCCGTTGACGCGGTACTTGTGGATGGAAGTCTGGGAGTTGAAGGGCAGGGCAATAGATCCTGGGATGAGGGCTGAAACCTGGAGGGCAGCGAAACCGCCTCCAGAGGAGCCCGTGAGCAGTATGCGAGATGCCCCTATCGATCGAGCTGCCTTCAATACCCATCTTGAGATCGCTTTCTGGGCATCGAATCCCTCCCAGCCCGTGTACCACGAGAGTTGCATTTTGTCGCCTAGCCACAGGGTAGGGTCGGCTACATACATGGCACTGACTGGCACGGTGTTTGTCATTCTTAGTCGCTCAAATCGAGGGATCGTCGTCGTCTCACGGTTGACAGCGCCATGGAAGGTTACGATGAGGGTGTCCGTTCCCTTGTTGACTAGCAGGACATCCAAGTTCGGCCCTCCTGGAAGGGTGTGCCGATAGCGGACGGCCCCAGCCTCTGTACTTGGCGAGAAGGCTTCGAGGGTGGGCACGGGCACGAGGGGTGCGTTGAGGCCGCCCTCGGCGAGGGCGTCTGGGGGAATTGGCAACAATGTGGTCCTCCAATCGTTGAATCACATTAGCGTCCGGAACGACCAACCTGAACCCGCACCTCCGGTGAGGACCGACAGTGCGGGCCCGTGTAGGAGGTTTTGGTCGTGATGCGCGGACGATGCAACACCACGTGATAGCGAGGTTCCGTCAGAAGGAAGTTCCACATGCTGTTGCTGGTGGCTCCGATAGCGCAGGCGATAGCCTTAGACATCGAAGGCGACCTGCACCGGCCGCGCAGTTCAAAGACAGCACACGGACGGCATGGCGTGGAGTTTCTCCGGGCGCCTTACGAGAGTCGGCGTCCAGAGGCGAGGAACTTATGCTTCTACCGCTCACGAACATCGCGCGGCTGCTGCGGACATACCCGGCTGCCGTGACGCGGGAGCAGGCACAGGCGCTCGTCGACCACGATCCCGACGGGCCGGCGGCCCTCGCAGGACGGCTCATCCTCTTCCAGTGCGAGCGATTCGAGGCCGAGTCCGGCACGATCCGCGACGCAGGCGCGGTCTGCGCGGTCATCGACCCGGAGGGGCTGACGACGAGGACCTACCCGGTGCGCGTCGAGCTCGGCGGCAGGCGCACCGTCGTCGACATGCGGGAGTGGACCGGCGATCTCGCTCAGGACCCGCACGGCCAGGCGAACACGAGCGTCGCTGTGGGCCTCGAGGTCGACGCCGAGCGGTACATCGAGTTGTGGCTGCGCACCCTGCGCGGAGAGCTCTGACGATGGGCCGCGTCGTCGTCCTCGGCTCCCTCAACGTCGACCTCGTCACCTCGGTCGAGGCCCACCCGCGCCCAGGCGAGACCGTCCTCGGCAACGGCATGGATCGGTATGCGGGCGGCAAGGGCGCTAATCAGGCACTGGCCGCCGCCCGGTCGGGTGCAGAGGTGCACATGGTCGGCCGGATCGGGGACGACGAGGGCGGGCGCCTCTATCGGGAGCGGCTGGAGCGCAACGGGGTGCGTACCGACCACCTGCGCACCGATTCGGGAGAGTCCACCGGCCACGCGCTCATCGTCGTCAGTGAGGACGGCGAGAACACGATCGTCGTCATTCCCGGCGCCAACGGCCGGGTCGATCGGTCGGACGTGGCCGCTCTCGACGGCCTGAGTGCGGGCGATGTCCTGCTCATGCAGCTCGAGATCC
>JAUNRO010000327.1:0-2479 GCA_030544185.1 Propionibacteriaceae bacterium
GCGCATCGCAGCGTGGATATCGATCTCGGAGCCATCGACCGCGAGATTGACCGGGTCCCCGAGCAGGCCGTCATCAGTGCGGGTGCGCCCGATAAAATAGTCCGGAACATAGAACGTCGTGAACACCTGGTGCAATCTGGGGAGAGCGAAAAGGGTGAGCAATGCCCAGAAAGCAATCAGATAGAAAAAGGTCGCGGACGACCAGGCGAGTCCGCGAATGAGCACCGCAGCGGTCAACCACAGGGTCAGTCCGACCGCGAGTATTGCGACGACCGAGTCGATGATTGCATAGATCGACACACGCCGCGGAGCCGACACCTTTTCCGGTGGCCGATAACCAGGCCGGTTCACCGGTAGGGGATAGTGCTCGTCCGTGCGCTCATTCATGTCGGACATCCTGTCAGTCGCAATGGTCAAACGTCTCGCCCCGCGGGATACGGGTCGGGGCATTCAATCCGGCGTACTCATCCGGGGCTCATCGCCGTTATGGTGGGCACGTGAGCACCCAGCCGGCGCCCCGAGTGGCGCTCAAGGAACGCCCCGCCGATCGGCGCGCCATCGTCTCGTGGTGCCTGTGGGATTTCGGCTCGAACGCCTACAACACCGTGATCTTGTCGTTCGTCTTCTCGGTCTATGTGACCAGTGCGGCGGCCCCGACCCCCGAGCGCGGCCAGGAGATCTTCTCCCTGCTCCAGACCGTCGCAGGCATCACGGTGGCCCTGCTCGCGCCCATGCTGGGTGCCTGGGGCGACCAGGTGCGCCGGCGCCGGCGGATGTTGACGGTCGCCACCGTGCTCGTCGTGGTCTGCATGGCGTTGCTGTGGTTCGTCCTGCCCTATCGCCCCGAGCGCGGGGAGTTCTATATCTTCCTCGGTGCTGCGTTGATCGCCGGTGCGAATGTGTTCCAGCAGATCGCGGAAATCTTCTACAACGCCATGTTGATCGATATCTCCAATCCGCGGACGATCGGGCGCATCTCGGGAGTCGCCTGGGGAATGGGCTATTTCGCCGGAGTGCTGTGTCTGATTCTGGCGCTGTTCGGATTTGTCCTCGACGGTGGCATGCTGGGCCTGCCCACCGGCGAATCCGAGAACATTCGGGCGATCGCGCTGCTCATGGCCGTCTGGTTGCTGATCTGGTCGATTCCGGTGATGATTTTCGGTCCCGAGGCGGCGCCACGCCCGCGCACGGAGCGGTTCAATGTCCTGCGCGCCTATCGGGATATCGTCCGCCGGATCGTGCACATGTGGCGCTCCGAACGCGGTTTGCTTCATTTCCTGATCGCTTCCGCGGTCTATCGTGACGGCCTCGCGGCGGTCTTCGCCTTTGCCGGGGTGATCGCGACCAGTTCCTATGGGTTCGCGCCCGAGGAAGTCATCTATTTCGGGCTCGCCGCCAATCTGCTCGCGGCGATCGGCGCCTGGGTCTTCGGGATGGTCGACGACCGCTTCGGCCCGCGGCCGGTCATCCTCATCGCGCTCAGCACCATGGTGGTTCTCGGCGTCATCCTCGTCTCGACCCCCAGCAAGGCGCTGTTCTGGATCTGCGGGCTGGGCATCGCGTCGCTCGTGGGCGCGGTGCAGTCGTCCTCGCGGACCCTGCTCGCGCGGATCACTCCGGCCGGTCAGGAGAACGAGACCTTCGGCCTGTACGCCACGATCGGGCGCGCGGCCAGCTTCATCGCGCCGTTCCTGCTCTTCGTGTTCACCGCGCTGCTCGGCGCGCGGTTCGGGCTGCTGGGGATCGTGGTCACGATCGCCGCGGGGCTGGCGCTGTTCGTCCCGTTGCGGATCGCCGGGGTGACCCACGGGCACCGCCGCGCGGTCGAACTGCGCTGATGCCGGGGCCTGCCCGGGCAATTCAGGGCGCGGAATCCTGGGACAATTGACCTATTCTCTCAGTGTGTCGACCTTCTCGATCACGCGCCGCACGCACATCGACGCGCCACCGCAGCGAGTGCTGGACCTCGTGACCGATCTGCGCTCCTGGGATGACTGGAGCCCCTGGGAGGAGATGAACCCGCACGCGAAGCGGGTCTATTCGGGTCCCGCGCGCGGCCTCGGTGCGACGTGCGAGTGGGACGACAGTCGCTACTTCTCCGGATCGGTGGTGGTGACGGCCGCCGAGAGCGACCGGACGGAGCTGGATGTGCTGTTCCGCAAGCCGTTGCCCGTGCGCTATCGGGTGCGGATCGATGCGATCGCGACGGATCTCGGCTGTGAGACGATCTGGACGATGACCGGGCGACTGGGCCGGTTGGAGAAGCTGGTGTTCACGGCGTCGGGGTCGGAGCGGCGGATCACCTCGAGTTTCGAGCAGGCGCTGGCGGGTCTGAAGAAGGCGGCCGAACGCCGGTGATCCGCGGGCGTTGTTCGTGGTGATTAGGGTGGACCGGACCAACGCACTGGACAGGAGTTCTCCGATGGCACGCGTAGTTCTCATCGGCGGTCACGGCAAGGTCGGCAGTCACCTCGGAAAA
>JAUNRO010000327.1:2489-3615 GCA_030544185.1 Propionibacteriaceae bacterium
CCTCGCCGCACCCAAGCTCATCGCCGCCGGTCACGAAGTCACCTCGGTCTTCCGCAATCCCGATCACCAGGCGGACGTCGCGGCGACCGGCGCCACCCCGCGCGTCGGCGATGTCGAGGCCATGGACACGACCGCACTCGCCGAACTGCTCGCCGACCACGACGTCGTCGTCTGGTCCGCCGGCGCGGGCGGTGGCAATCCAGCCCGCACCTATGCGGTCGACCGGGACGCGGCGATCCGCTCCATGGCGGCCGCGCAGGAAGCCGGCGTACCCCGCTATGTCATGGTGTCCTATTTCGGCGCCGGGCTCGATCACGGAATTGCCGAGGACGACCCGTTCTTCCCGTACGCCGAGGCGAAGGCTGCCGCCGACGATCAGCTCCGGGCGAGCGGTCTGGGCTGGACGATCCTGATGCCGAGCCGGCTGACCACCGATCCGTCGCACGGCGCTCTCGACCCGGAGCCGGCCGCGGCCGGGCCGACGTCGCGGGAGCTCGTCGCGGACCTCATCACCGCGGTCGTCGATGCCGATCCAGCCACGGTCGGGCGGCGCGACCTGCCGTTCACCGACGGCGACGTCCCGATCGCCGAGGTCCTCGCCCGCCCGCACCACTGAACGGCCGCCCGGTGAGGCGCTGCGGGGAGCGGGCGGCGATACTGGTGCCATGGACACGAGGGAGTGGTTCGCTGCGGCGGCCGGGGGCCTGGGCACCGTCGTGGAAAACCTGGCCCCCACCCACCTGGGCGCCCCCGGGCTGGGGGAGTGGGACGTGCGCGCGCTGCTGGGCCATGCCTGCCGCGCATTCCTCACCATCGAGAACTATCTTGCGGCCGCGCGGGACACTCCGCCCGAGCTCGTCCTGGAGGGCCCGGCGGACTACTTCCGGGCTGCGCTGGCAGGCATGGGCGATCCCGCGCAGGTCGCGCAGCGAGGGCGGGACGCCGGCGCCGCGCTGGGCGAGGACCCGATAGGGGCCGCGCGCCAGATCGCCGAGCGAGTCAGCGCGACCGTGGCGCGATCGCCCGACCAGGCGCCGGTGGCCACCCCGGTCGGCGGGATGACGCTCGCCGGCCATCTCCCGACCAGGGCGTTCGAGCTGACCGTCCACGGCATCGACCTTGCCCG
>JAUNRO010000328.1 GCA_030544185.1 Propionibacteriaceae bacterium
CCGGCCAGCTCGACAAGAACCTCTTCTGGAAGCAGGTCGACTGACCCTGCCCAGGGCCCAGACCTAGCGATGCCCCGGAGCCTGGCCCCGGGGCATCGTCGTCGCAGAACAACCCCTCAACCGAGCAGGTCGCGCGCAGCCTTCGTATAGAAGCTGCTCACCTCCAGCAGGAACTGCGCCTGGGCGCGAGCCATGGTGTTCACCCACTGGATCTGGGTCGACTCCGCCATCGACAGCTGGAATTCCAGCATCGTGCGCAGAGTCTGCTCATAGGTGTCGAGGACCCGGTGACCGGATGCTGCGGCGGACTCGATCATCTCCTCGTTCATGTTGCGGATCCGGTCGATCGTGTGGTCGACGTTCGCGATGGCCTCGTCGGTCATGTGCGGGGTTTCGTTGGCCAGATGAACGGCTTCATCCACGAGCGGCCGGACCGCGTCCTCGGCGGCATGCTCAACGGCTTCCGCGGTGTGGATGGCGTGCTCGAGCGGGGTCTCGGTGTCCCCGGCGGTCGCACCCTTGGCAGCTGCTGGCTTCTTGGACGGATTGGCGGCCATGGTGACTCCTCGCTGGTGCGGCTCCCCGGGGCCGGGCCCGGCGAGCCAGGTTGACCCTTCGATCCTATCGAGGAGCCCCTGCCCGCGCGGGCCATCCGCCAAACGCCTCGCCTCCCACCGCGTTCAATCCGTCACAGCGATCGTGCCGGCCGCGCCGCGCTCCGCCAGCGACATCTGGTGGTTCACCAGTGAATAGTGACCGGCCTCGGGCATTTCCAGCTCCACGAACCCGCCCTGGCTGGCGAGCAGCCCGAGCGTCTGACTCCCGCCCGGTCCGATCTCCCCGCATTCGCCCGTCACGACTCCGGGCGGCTCCCCGCAGCGCAGGTCCCACGCGCCTTCCCGCCACACCGAATCGAACTGCCCACCGACCACGTGGAAGGCCAGCGATTCGTTCGGTCCCGCGTTCAACAGCCAGATCCGCACCCGCTCGCCGGTCCTGGCCGGCAGCGGCTCCCGGGCGTACTGCCCCGGATAACCGTTGAACACCACCGCATCCGGGGTGCGTGTGGCGATCTTGTCGGGGCTGCCGGCCTCGCCCTGCGGCCCCCAGTATTGCTCGCTCTGCACCAGCAGGAACTCCCGGTCGACCGGCGGCAGGTCGACCGGGTCGATGATCACGGCGCCGAACATCCCGTTGGCGATGTGGAGGGACATGGGGTGGGCGGAGCAGTGATACATCCAGCTGCCCGCGCGGGTCGCGGTGAAGCGATAGGTCAGGCTCTCCCCCGGCGCGATGACGCGCATCGGCCGGTCGGGCGCGAGCGCGCCGGCGTGGAAGTCGATCCCGTGGCCGATCGTGCCGTCGTTGACGAACGTGATCTCGAAGACATCGCCGACCTTCCCGCGCAGCGTCGTGCCCGGGGCGGTGCCGTTGAAGGTCCAGAGGGATTGGCGTACGCCCGGGGCGACCTCGGTCACCTTCTCCTGCACGCGGAAGGTGTGGCGGTGGACGGTGTCGGTTCCGGCGCCCGGGAGGCTCGCGGGGTACGCCCGGAAGTCCGCCCCGGGCTCCGCGTGCGGGTCCGGTTGGGCGTCGGGTGCCCCGGAGGCCTGGCCGTGCCCGGCGTGCGCGCCGTTGTCCGGGCCCTCGGCAGCGGGCGGGGCCCCGCCGACCACGTCGACGGTCAAGGTCATGCCCATTTGCCGGTGCCCGGCGATGGAGCACCAGCCCTCGAGCGGTGCCCCGACGATCCCGACATCGACGGTCGCGCTCGCGCCGGGCGCGAGGCGGCCACTGTTGACGCCGTTGGCGAAGACCAGGTCGTGCACCTGACCGGGATCGGTGTTCGTCAGCTCGATCACCAGCCGGTCCCCCGCCGGCACCTCGATGGTGGCCGGGATGAACTTCATCCCGTTGGCCTGGACCTGCACGGTGGTCGTGTTGCCCGTCGGTGGGACCGCGGCTGCGCCGGCGCCCGGGTCGGGAGCAGCGGCGACGGAGCCGGTGGGTGCGACATAGCGGCCCACGACCGCCACGGGGTCCACCATCGCGGCGACGACAACGAGCAGCGCCACAGCCCCGACGGCGGCCGCCGCCTGTCCGCTGCGCCGGCGGCCCGGGTCGGCGTCCGGCCCGGCATCCGGTTCAGCCGCGCGGCCGCTGAGCGACGTCGATGCGGGACCTGACGAGCCCGTCCGCACCGCACGGAGGCCGGTGACCACGGTGCCGAGGAGCACGGCGGCGCTCCAGACCAGCCCGGCGACGGCGGCCAGGCTCATCGTGACCTTGACCAGGCTGGGCACGGGCAGGACATAGACGAGCGCGCTCAGGTTGACCAGCAACAGACGCGCCATGCCGCCCCGCTCCGCGGACTCCGCCGTCCGCCGCACCAGCGCCGGACCGCCGCCCACGATCACCGGCAGCAGATAGGTCAGCGCACCCACGAGGATCTGCGCCACGAACCCGGCTGCGAAGGGGCCGACGAGCCCGCGGATCCCCGCGACCCCGACCGCGAGATCGGGAGCCATCGCGAGCTGGATGGCCGCCACGAGCAGGCAGCCGACCCACCACAGCGCACCGGCGGCGATCGACCAGGCCGCGAACGACTCGGGCCGCTTCGCCCGGGCGACGCGCAGGAGGGGGCCGGCGATGGTGGCGAGGCCGAGCAGATAGGCGAGCAGTCCCAGCACCGCGAGCCAGCGCCAGCCGGCGAGTCCGCCGACGAAGACGAACGCGACCGCCGCAACGAGAATCCACCACCCGCGATGGCCGCTGGGCACTGCCGCCTCGTCGGCTCGGGTGCGCAGGATGGTGGGCCAGAGCGTGATGAGCGTGCCGGCGATCGTGAGGCCGACCCACCCGAGCAGGTTCGCGCCGAGGTGGGCGAGCAGGAGTTGCGCGTGCTCGGGCGGCTCGCTCGCCAGGCGTACGCCCAGCCAGGCGCCGAGCGGCAGGCTGAGTGCGGCGGCGACATAGAAGCGCACGGCGATCACGAACCGGCCGGCGAGACCGACCCGGAGCTGGCGCAGCAGGCCGGCGGCGTGCACGACGGCGCCCGCGCCGAACAGGGCCGCGCCGATCCAGAGCATCCAGGGGATGCCCGCCCCGGTCTCGGTGCCGCGGCTCGGATGGGTGAGCAGTCCCGCGATGACACCGATCGCGCCGATGTTGATGAGTGCGAGGACCGCACGGTCGCGCCAGGGGTGGCCACCGGGGACGCGGAGGACGGCGTCCGCGAAATAGGTGGACCACACCACGATCGCGTTCGATGCGACACCCAGGAGCAGCAGATGCACCATGAGCCAGTTGGCGTCCGGGACGAAGCGGTGGATGACGACCAGGACGAGATCGGCCAGGAGCCAGACCAGCATCGGCAGTGAGCGCAGCAGCATCGTGCGGCGCCGGCCGGCGCCCTTGCGCGGGGCGGCGGCCCGCGGCGGGGCGCTGAGCGCAAGATTCATATCAGGCCTCCCGGGCGGACGACTGAGTGGGGGCGGGCGGTCCCGGTGCGGGCTGCGGTGCGCCGTGGGCGGGGCCGGCCGGCGCGGTGAGCGTGCTCGACACGGCGGTCGCGATGAGCGCCAGGAGAGCCACGAT
>JAUNRO010000329.1 GCA_030544185.1 Propionibacteriaceae bacterium
GGGGAGCATCCGGACGCCATGGTGGATCTGTCGGTGGGTACGCCCGTCGATCCGGTTCCCGAGATCGGCCGGGCGGCCCTGGCCGCGGCGACCGATTGGCCGGGCTATCCGACCACGCTCGGCACCGCCGAGCTGCAGGACGCGATCGCGGACTATCTCGTGCGGCGCCTCGGCGTTTGCGATCCGGGGGTGACCGCCGATGGCCGGCGTCCGGTCGTGGCGGTGCCCGCGATCGGCACCAAGGAGATCGTCGCCGATCTGCCGCACCAGCTCGGGCTCGGCCCGGACGACACCCTGGTGATTCCGGCGGTCGCCTATCCGACCTATGCCGTCGGTGGGGAACTCACCCGCTGCCGCGTGGTCGTCTGTGACGATCCCGATGCGGCGCCGCCGGCGACCATGGCGTGGATCAACTCCCCGAGCAACCCGACCGGTGCGGTCGCATCACCGGACCTGCTCCGGCGCTGGGTGGGCTGGGCGCGCACCCACGGCGCGATCCTGGTGGCCGACGAGTGCTATCTGGAGTTCGGCTGGGAGGCCGACCCGCAGTCGATCCTGCACCCCGACATCTGCGGCGATTCGCACGACCACCTGCTCATCGCCCACTCGCTGTCGAAGCGGTCGAACCTGGCGGGCTATCGCGCCGGTTTCGTGGCCGGTGATGTTGCGCTGCTGGCCGAACTGCTGGAGGTGCGCAAGCACTCCGGCTTCATGATGCCCGGGCCGATCCAGGACGTCATGACCGTCCTGTTGGCCGACCACGATCACGTGGCGGTCCAGCGAGCCCGCTATGCCGCCCGCCGGGCGCTCCTGCGGCCGGCCCTGGAGCGGGTGGGGTTCACCATCCACCACTCCGAGGCGGGGCTCTATCTGTGGGCGACGCGCGGCGAATCCGGGCGGGACTCGGTCGCGTTCCTGGCGGAGCTGGGGATCCTCGTCGCGCCCGGGGACTTCTATGGCGCTGACTCGGCGGAGTTCGTCCGGGTCGCGCTGACCGCGACCGATGAGCGCATCCACGCAGCGGCGGAGCGCCTGAACGCGGTCTGAGCCCGTGGGCTCAACCCGCCGTGCTCACCTCATCGGAAGGTGACGACGACCGTTCCTTCGGCGGGGTCCTCGCCGGGCACCCAGCTCGGCAGTCCGCGCTGGTCGGCGATCCAGCGCTGCCCGTTCGCCGCGATCTCGGTGATGCCGAGCCGGCCGGCGTTGGCGACGGCGTAGGCGGAGATGGCCCAGGCGTGCTCCACGCCCTCGGTGCGGATCTCTGCACGCGGGCCCTCAACCTCGAGCGGCAGGTCGCCGAACGTGCGCCGCACATCGCCGCGGAAGGTGTCGGGCTCGCCGGCCCGGGCGCGCTCATCGAAGCAGGACAGGCCGGCGGCTGCGGCGCCGGTGAACACCTCGGCGAGCACCCGGGCCTTCTGCTCGTGCTTGCGATAGGCGTCCGGGTGACCGCTGCGCTGCACCGCCTGGGCCGTGTCGTTGACGTCGCCGGTCTCCCAACCGGGGACCTCGACGAGGGAGTCATAGAACTGGCCGGCCGCATACCAGGGATCCATGATCTGCTGCGGCGTGCCCCAATCCTGCGACGGGCGCTGCTGGAACAGCCCGAGGGAGTCCCGGTCGCCGTAGTCGAGGTTCCGGATGCCGGTTTCCTGATAGACCGTCGCCATCGCGATCGTCGCCCCGTGCACGCCGATCCCGCGCTCGACGCCGACCCCCACCACGATCGCGGTCCAGTGCGCCTGGTCGCGGGTCAGGACGACCTGACCGCTGTCGGAGGTGGCGACACAGCGCTGCTCGAACGGCAGCGGCGGGATCTGGCGTTGTTCGCGCAGCCAGGCCACACCGACGACGGCCAGGGTGAGCAGGACGACCAGCGCACCGGCCACCACGCCCAGCAGGCGGGGACCGGTGCGTGTCCGCTCGTCGGGGGCTCGCCGGTTCAGTGGGCGTGCAGGGCGTCGTTGAGCTCGATGGTGCGGCCCTCGCGGCCGCGCACCTCGACCTCGCCGGTCAGGGAGTTGCGGATGAACAGCAGCCCGCTCTGGCCGGACAGTTCCGCCGCCCGGACGACCTCGTCGTTGACGCGCACCTTCGTGCCGGCCGTGACATAGAGCCCGGCCTCGACGACACAGTCGTCGCCGAGGGCGATGCCGATCCCCGCGTTGGCGCCGATGAGGCAGCGCTCACCGATCGCCACGCGCTCGGTGCCGCCGCCCGACAGCGTGCCCATGGTGGAGGCACCGCCGCCGATATCGGAACCGTTGCCGACCACCACACCCTGGGAGATCCGGCCCTCGATCATGGAGGTCCCGGTGGTGCCGGCATTGAAGTTCACAAAGCCCTCGTGCATCACGGTGGTGCCCGCGGCGAGATGGGCGCCGAGCCGGATCCGGTCGGCGTCGCCAATGCGCACGCCGCTGGGGATCACGTAGTCGACCAGGCGCGGGAACTTGTCGATGCTGAACACCGTGACATGCCCGTGCTGGGCGCGCAGGCGCAGCCGGGTGTCTTCGAAGCCCTCGATCGCACAGGGCCCGGCCGAGGTCCACACGACGTTGGTCAGCACCCCGAACAGCCCGTCGAGGTTGATGGAGTTCGGCAGCACCAGGCGGTGGCTGAGCAGGTGCAGGCGCAGATAGGCGTCGGAGACGTCGGCGGGGGCGGCCGTGAGATCGATCTCGACCAGCTTGACCCCGGTGGTCACGCCGCGGGCCTCGTCGCGGCCGGTCGCGCGGACGAGTTCACTCGGCTCCACCGCTCCGTCCGGCGCACCCAGCGCGGGGGAGGGGAACCAGGTGTCCAGCACCTGTCCGTTGTCGTGGGTGGAGACCAGGCCCCAGCCCCAGGCCTGCCGGGGCGCGGTGTCGTCGTGCTGCGAAGTCATGGGCCCACCCTACTGATCATGGGTACGCCCGGCGTGCCCGCGAGACTGCCGTCAGATCGCCTCGACGGTGATGCCGGCAAGCCCGGCCGCCAAGGCAGTCCGATCCTCCCGATCGCCGGTCAGGATGAGCCCTCCGCCTGCGGCCACCGCGGCCGCCGCGTTCTGATGGTCTTCGCAGTCGCCATCCGGAGCCGGTGCGGACCGGCCGCTAGGGTGGGCGCATGCCTCACACCGCCGCACTGGATCTTTCCGGTGACGTCGTCGAACTATTGCGTGATCTGGTGGACATCGAGTCGGTCTCGGGCAACGAGGGCCCGATCACCGATGCCATCGAGGCCGCGCTCTCGGCGTACTCCCATCTCGAACTCATCCGCAACGGCGACGCCCTGATCGCCCGGACGAACCTGGGCCGGCCAACCCGGGTCGTGATCGCGGGCCACACCGACACCGTCCCGCTCACCGCCGAGCCGAACCTCCCCTGCCGAGCCGAGGGCGAGGGCGACAACAAGCTGCTGATCGGCCGCGGCACCTGCGACATGAAGGGTGGCGTCGCGGTCCAGCTGAGCGTGGCCGCCGCATTGGCTGAGCCGCGCCACGACGTCACGTGGATCTTCTATGACAACGAGGAGGTCGAGGCCGAGCGCAATGGGTTGCTGCGGATTTCCCGGGAGCAGCCGGAGCTGCTGGCGGGGGAGTTC
>JAUNRO010000330.1 GCA_030544185.1 Propionibacteriaceae bacterium
CGGCGTGATCGTTGATGGCCTTGCCCTGCGGGGCGAAGATGCCGCCGTTGTTCTTCAGCAGGTCACCGCGCTCCATGCCCTTGCCGCGGGGCTTGGCGCCGACGAGCAGGGCGGCGTTGACGCCGTCGAACACCTTGGTCGGGTCGTCGCCGATGACGACATTGCTCAGCAGCGGGAAGGCGCAGTCATCCAGCTCCATGACGACACCCTCGAGGGCCTTCAGTGCGGGCGTGATCTCCAGCAGATGGAGGGCCACGGGCTGCTCCTTGCCGAGCAGCTCGCCGCTGGCGATCCGGAACAGCAGGCTGTAGCAGATCTGACCGGCGGCTCCGGTGACGGCTACTTTGACGGGGCTCTTTGTCACGTTATAACTCCTTTGTCCGAGCTCGTTACTGACGCTACCAGCGCCCCTGCCACCCCCGCTGTGGGAGTGAGGAAAGGGTGGATTCGAGACAGAACCGGGCGGTGGGCCGCCATTCCTGCTTGGATTAGGACCAAGGTTTCCGGTTCCGGCACTTAAGGCTGGACATTTCGCGATGCAGGAGGCCCGCTTTGTCCGTTCGGGGGTGGACACGGGTTCTTGACCAGGGAGCACGGTGGACGGTCGTGGTGACCGCGCTGGGCGCCCCGGTCGGTCATTGGCGCGCTGTTCGGGCGGAGTACGCCCAGGTCGGCGCCCCAGACGAAGCAGTGCTGATGGGCGGCCGCGAGGTCGTCCGGTTCCTCCACGATGAGGTCATTCCAGCGCTGCGCGCCGTGGCCCAGGGCCGCGGTGTCGATGACGAGCAGGTGCGCGCCCTCGTCGAGCGCGTGGCGATCCGCTTCGATGCGCCCTCGCGGGCCGGTGAGGGCGCCGGCCGCGGACCGCTGTCCCTTGTCGAGCGGCTGGCTGCGCTCGAGCTGACCGGGGCGCGGGTGAGTGTCTCGGGTCACTGTCCCCACCTCGAGCCGGGGCTCGTCGAGGCCATCGCCGGTGCGGCGGCCGAGGCGGTGCGCAATGTCGCCCGGCACTCCGGCACCAACCACGCACACATCGAGGTCCGGCCCCTGGGCGCCGGCGTCCGCGTATCGATCATCGACCACGGCCGCGGCATCCAAGCCGGTGCCCGGGTGAGCACCGGCCTCAGCGAATCGGTGTTCGGTTGCATGGCCGAGGTCGGGGGCCGGGCGCGGGTCCGCTCCGGCGCCGACGGGACCACCGTGGACCTGTCGTGGGAGCCCGAGTCCTCGCACGAGCGCATCGGCGACGCGCGGGACCAGCAACTGCGCAGCCACGTGCGTGCTTCGGCCGCGGCCGAACGGCCTGGCGCCGAGCATGCCGGCCTCAGGCGAATGCGGGCCCGGATCCTGCCGTTCCTCAACGCCATCCTCGCCGGTCAGATGGATCTGGACGACCCGGCCGTCCGGCGGCGCGCTGCGCAGCTGGAGACCGAGGTTCGCGAAGAACTGCGTTTCGGCTGTCGCACCGATGCCCTCACGGCCCAGATCGCCCGGGCGCGCCGGGCCGGCTGGCAGCTCGACGTCCGGCTCACGCCCCAGGATCGGGCGGCGATCGCGGCGCGGGCCGGCGCACTCCTGGCGGCGCTCGGCGATGGCCCGGACGACAGTGGCCCGGTCTATCTGAGCGCGTTCGACGAGGTGGCGATCGTCGCGCACAATCCGCCACCGGCCAAGGTGCGCCAATGGCGTGCGCGTGCCGATGTGCACCTGGAGGAGGGGGATCGGTGGTGCCGCTTGACCGTCCCCGCGTCCGGATGAGCCGGGCGACCCGGATCGCCGCGGTGGACGATCACCGCGTGCTGCTGCGTGGCGTGGCGGGCATCGCCGCCGACCATCCGGACCGGCTCGAGGTGGCGATCGCGGTCCAGAGCACCGCCGAGTTGTTCACCGCACTCACCGACCACGAGGTCGACCTCGTCCTGTTGGATCTGCACCTGGGCGATGGCAGCGACCCGAGCGACACCATCGCGCGGTTGGCCAGGCTGAACGTGCCGTGCCTGCTCTATACCTCGGAGCTGCGGCCCGTGCCCATCCGCCTGGCCCTCGCCGCCGGGGCCCTGGGCGTCGCGCTCAAGGCCGACTCGGAGGAGTCGCTGCTGGATGCGATCGACATCGCGCTCACGGGGGAGATCGCGGTGAGCAGCGAACTGGCTTTCCTCCTCGCTACCGACGATCAGTTGGCGGCGCAGCTGGCGCCCCGCGAGCTGGAGGCGCTCAGGCTGCTTGCTGCCGGGATCCCCCGCAAGGCCGTCGGGCATCGCATGGATCCGCCGGTGCGGGAGACGACCGTGAGCACCTATCTGTCGCGGGCCGCGCGGCGGTACGCCGAGTTGGGCCGCCCCTCCGGCACCGCCGCGGAGATCGTCCGGGAGGCGTTCCGCGACGGCTACCTGGAGTTCTGAAAGCGGACGGCCGGCTCAGTGGAAGATGACCGTCCTGGCCCCGTCGAGCAGGACCCGGTGCTCGGCGAACAGCTTCACCGCTTCGGTCAGCGTCCGCGACTCCGCGTCCTGGCCGATGTCCACCAGCTGCGCGGTCGACTTCGTGTGATCGACCCGGACGACGTTCTGCTCGATGATCGGGCCCTCGTCGAGGTCCGAGGTGACGAAATGGGCGGTCGCGCCGATCAGCTTCACCCCGCGGGCGTGGGCCTGCCGATAGGGATTGGCGCCCTTGAAGCCCGGCAGGAACGAGTGATGGATGTTGATCGCCCGCCCGGTCAGCTCCGTGCAGAGTTCGGGGGAGAGGATCTGCATATAGCGCGCGAGCACGATGAGCTCGATCGACTCCTGCTCGACCACCTCGAGCACCCGCTGCTCGAACGCGGCCTTGGTGTGCGGTGTCACCGCCTGGTGCTCGAACGGAACCCCATAGAAGTCGGCGAGCGGCCCCAGATCCGGGTGGTTGGCCAGGACCAGCGGGATCTCCACCGGCAGCCAGCCCGAGCGCTGGCGGAACAACAGGTCGTTGACGCAGTGGCCCGCCTTGGAGGCGAGCACGAGCGTCCGCACGCTGCGGCCCACCCGGTCCAACAGCCAGGCAGCGCCCAACTGCGCGGCGACCGCGCTCACCAGTCCCCGGAGCACCTCCTCGGCGACCGCGGTCTCGACCTGCAGCCGCATGAAGAAGTGGCCGCTGTCGGAGGAGAACTGCTGCAGCTCGGTGATGTTGCCGTGGGCCGACACCACGGCGGCGGAGACGGCGTGCACGATGCCCGGCCGATCGTCGCAGACCAGCGTCACCACCCATTGATCGATCTGTGGAGTCACGAGGAGCGACCCTAGCCGGTCAATCCACCTCGTGCCGTGTCCGTGCCGAGTGCGGCGAGGTCGTCGGCGCGCAGGCCCGGCCACCCGTGCACCGCCGAGCGCCATTCGGGCGGGATTGCTGCCAGCCCGCACAGCGCGCCGAGCGCCCCGCCGGCGATGGCGGCCACCGTGTCGGTGTCGTGGCCCGCGCGCACCGCCGCGACCAGTCCGGTGCGGACCCGTGCCCCGGGCTCGGCGCGCATCCCCAGGATCACCGCGGCGTACGCAGCCTGCAGCGCGCTCACGAGCGCGAGGTCACCCGCGTCTCCA
>JAUNRO010000331.1 GCA_030544185.1 Propionibacteriaceae bacterium
GGCGTAGGAGTCGGCTCGCCCGTCGGCGTGGAAGTCGGCTCCGGAGATGCCGGAGGGCTGGGCTCCTCTGCGGCGAGGACGGTCACTGCCGCTGAGGTCAGCTCGGACGAACGGTACCCCTCGGCAGAAGCTACCACTCGCACCGACAGAGCTCCGCCGACGTCCCCAGCGGTGGGCGTATATGTCTCCTCCGTCGCCCCAGCGATCGGTTCACCATCGAGCAGCCACTGGTAGGTGAACGTGGCGGCAGGATCAGAGACAACGACGGCCGCGAGCTCCTCGCCCACCTCCGGATTGCCGGTGATCGTCAGGCTCTGAAGATCGACCTGCCGGTCCAACGTGAGCGTGTAGACCTTCTCAGACCCATCTGTTGCGGTCACGGTGACAGTCACCTGATCACCCATCTCGGTGATGGTGACCTGTGCATCTCCGTCGACGGCAACCGCGTGAACGTCCGTCGCCGAGCCCAGCACCGGCACGGTGTAAGCCAGTACGTCGGGGTCGAAGCCCTCGACGTCGCTGCCATTGACGGTGAGCCTGGCGAGATCGTTGATCGCGACCGGGCCGGGTGCCGGGGCATGGAACTGGACCTCAGAAACAATCATGTGGGTCGCCGGTCGGGCCGTCAGAACAATGCGGACGGCAGTCGCCTCCACATCACCCAGGTTGACCTCGACCGTCGGGCTGGTCGCCGCGTCTGGCACGGCGATAGGAGCACCAGCATCAATCCACTCGTCCGAGCCGGGAGCCAAATACTGCGTCTGGAACTCGGCCGGGAACGACATGTGTGACCCGTCCTTATAGAAGTAGACCGTGGCGGTACGCACAGTCGCGGCTTCGTCGAACTGATACGTCAGCGTGTCTTGTGCGTTCTTTGCACCGGAACGCCAGTTCGACCACGCCTTGTCCGTCAAGTTGCCGTTGCAGGTCCTAGCGACATCGTAGCCAGGCTCCGTGAAACTCGCCGAGGCATTGCAGCCGACATCGAGGAGCTCCGATCCGGATCCCTCTGCCACGATCACATAGAGCAGCGCAGAGACAGGGGCGCCCCCCGTCACCTCACCAGAGATGACGCCAGGAACCGTCAGGACGCCGGGCTCAGCGAGCTGGGCCTCCGAGAGACCGGAGAGATCCCACGTCACGGGCACCTGGAAGCGGCTGCTTCCCGTTCCTGCCTGCGCAGCGACCGTCTCGGGCAGGCGTGCCGACACATCGGCCACGCTGCTTCCGGTGAGCACCTTGACCGAGGACGGATCCGCATGGGTCAGCGGCCCGACTTCGACGACTGCGGTCACCCCAGCGATGGGGTTGCCGAAGATGTCGACGGCGGTGCCAGCGACCCGAACGGTCCCGGCGACGTCCCCTGCCGACGATGCTGGGAGGTGCCATTCGACGGGCACTGGGGCACCTTCGCCCCAGCTGTAGACGGGGGTCACGGTGGTGGGTAGGGCGGGGGCCACACCGAGGTCCGTGCGGACGCTGATCGGCTTCGTCACCGGGGCGACCGACACGTTGTTGACGCGCCATCGCTGGTTGGCCGAATAGGTGTTGACCCACCATCCGACAGAGGCGTTCTCCTCCGTCGAGCCACCGCCCACTTCGAGGACGTTTCCGTTGAACCCGTTCGAGAAGGTCCAGGTGTTTCCACCATCCTCGGTCGTCGGGTACCAACGTGCCGCTGGGTCGCTCTTGGCGGCGGCAAGGCTCTCATAGGCGCGCAGGGACGATCCCTCCGAGTCGAACACTGCGAAGGTCCCGTCACTGGCAGACTCAAGCACGATGGTGTCGCGTCCCTCAACCTGGCCGGTCAACTGCACATGGTGGGCGATCCACGTCTGCACCGCCGCTGCGGAGCTGTCTTCAGCAGGGCTGGTGATCGTCAGTCCCTCTTCTGCGCCGTGGGTGAGCGCCATCGAGCTCTGGAGCCCGATCAACTGGTACTCCTGCCCGTCAGCGAGCTGAGGAGCCGTCGGTGCCACACCATCCACACCGGATACCTCGAAGGTGGTAACGGACTGCGGGGGCACGGTCAGGGTTGCTGTCTTGCTGGAGCTCACAACCACCGGCTCCCCCTGAACCAGGGCCGTCGACAAGTCGTTGACTGCGGGGGCTTGAGTGGTGACGTGGGGGGTCACGCTGGCGTTCTCCGCGACGGTGGCGAAGCCAGAGAGATCCAGTTCAACGAGGCGTTCGGCAGCGGAGGAGTTGATGTAGACCAGAGTGAGGTCAGATCCGTCGCCTCGCACCGCAGCGGTCGCGTTGGTGTTGTCGGTCTGGATGATGCGGTCGCCAGGCGTGATGAAGTGCATGAAGTTGCGCATCGTGTTGAACTTCTGGTTCGTCACGATGTTGCAGTCCTCGACCTCGGAGACCGCAGTGCCATCGGCCAGCGCATCCGCAACGCGTCGCAGTGACTTGAAGCCGACGGCGTCAGCTTCACCCACCTGATCGCCGTTGGCATCCACGTAGCGGCAGTCGAAGTCGATGAAGATCGAACCCCAGTTGAGGTTCTCACCACGAGGCCGGGGCTGCTGCATGTTGTAGTAGTCCTCAACCTCCTGCCACAGGATGTATGCCTCTGGCTGGAGGAGACGCATGTCGTTGGTGATCTTCTGTGCCAGGCCGAGCCCGCCGGCAATCGAGAGGGGGTCGAAACCGGCGCCGACGAAATCTCCGCCAGTCTCCGACATCCACAGCGGAACCTCGGCGCCGCGCGCGTAGTCGCGTGCCTCCCGAGCATTGCCATCCCAGTAGGTATGGACGTTGATCTGGCCCACGTTCGCCCTGGTGTCGGCGTCGTAGGCCTTCCACGCGGTGTTGAAGCGCTGGGGGTTCGTTTCATCGTTGGCCGAAACCACCGCATCCGTCGTGGTGGTGTCCTTCGCCAACTCTGCCGCTAGGAGGTTGATGAGATTCTGCTGCTGGCCCTCACCCGGGCCCGGACAGATCTGCGCACCCTCCTGCGTGAGGTTCGGCCGGTTGGTGGGGCGGGGGGTAATGCCGTCAGCCTCCCGCCCGGAGGGGGTTCCCCAGTAGCCGTTGCAAGGCTCGTTGAAGGGGGTCAGCGACTGGAAGTTCACGCCGTAGGCATCTTCCAGGTGTTCGGCTACACGGACGATGTACTTGGCGAACTTCTCCGGTGCGCCGCCTGTCGTGCGCATCTGTTCACGCGAGGATGGGGTGTTGCCAGAGGTGTAGCCCGAGTTCGTCATGAAGTAGGGAGGGGAGTTGGAGAATCCCTCGAGAACGAGGTCATCGCGCTGCTCCGCCAGCTGCTCCAGCCACCAGCGCTGGCTTGAATCCTTTGACCAGTCGTAGTGCGCGGGATTGTCAGGGTCCCATACGTCCATCAGATCCTCGCGGTCTGCGAAGTTCGTGGTCAACTCGCCATAGAGGCTGTCAGCCGCGGCGCTGGTGTCCTCGGCCCAGAACCCGTCGACTGCGCCACCGGGTCGAAAGTAGTCGCCCACATCGCTGGCCCGGCCACCACCGAAGTTGTAGCGAGCCATATTCATGTTGAGACCCTCCGAGCCAAACACCTTGTCGAAGAGTTCGATGCGCAGTTCGTCTGGGTAG
>JAUNRO010000332.1 GCA_030544185.1 Propionibacteriaceae bacterium
CAGATAGTGCTTGGCGTAGCGCAGCACATAGGCGGTGTGCACCAGCAGCCAGCCCGAGGCGACGGCCGCAACGGAGACCACGAGATCGAAGACCTGCGCGGTCCGGGGTTGGTCGGCGTTGCCCGAGAAGAGCATCGTCCCCACCGCGCCGAGGCTGGTGAGCGCGGCGAGGATCACCAGCACATCCACGACGCTTCGACTGGCCAGGTCGTCGACATAGTCCTTCGTGGTCGCCGCATCGTGGCGCATCGTGACGGCGAGGAACGGCACACAGTAGGTCACCGACGCCGCCACGAAACCGATCAGCAAAGGGGCGTCCGCTGCGCTGCCGGGCACGGTGGGGACGAACAGCCCGGCGGCGATTCCGACCGCCAGGGCCACGCTCAACCGGATCCAGCTGCGCAGCGGATCGTTCGCAATGAGCAGGGTCACGGGGTCACGCTACGCCTGGCGTGCGCTCGCGGCGGCGGTCGCAGGGCGGGTTCGGCGAGATCGAGATGTGGCTCCAGGATGCGCTGGGCACCGTGACACACTCTCCGGCATGACGCTTCGCTCGATCGTGCTGTTTGTGCTCGCTGCGCTGACCGAGATCGGCGGCGCGTGGATGATCTGGCAGGGGGTGCGCGAACACCGCGGTTGGATCTGGATCGGGGCGGGCGTGCTATCCCTCGGGATCTATGGGTTCCTCGCTTCGCTCCAGCCGGACGCCAACTTCGGGCGGATCCTCGCCGCCTACGGCGGTGTGTTCGTGGCCGGCTCCCTGCTGTGGGGCATGGCGGTGGACGGCTTCCGCCCCGACCGGTGGGACGTGATCGGTGCACTGATCTGTCTGATGGGGGTCGGCGTCATCATGTATGCCCCGCGGGCGTGAGCCGCCAATGACGATTCAGCCCAGCCTGGTCAACTTGTCGGGGTTGCGGACGATGTGGACCGACGCGATGCGACCGCCACGGATGCCGAGCCACCCGACCTGATCCGCCCGCCCGGCAGTCCGGATGATCCACGCCAGCCGGTGGTTGAGCTCGGCGAACTCGACCGTGGTCTCCGCGGTCGCGCGCGAGGCGATGCCGATGAGGAAGCGGGCCACCTTGTCCGCGCCGAGGATCGGCCGGATCGCTGCCGAGGCCTTGCCACCGCCGTCGGTGACGAGGACGACGTCCGCGGCGAGCACCGCCACGAGGCCATCGAGATCCCCGCCGAGCGCCGCATCGCGGAAGGCGGTGGATAGCCGTTCGAGTTCGGTGGGATCGACATCGAATCGTGGCCGTCGGGCCTGGACATATGAGCGAGCGCGATGGACCAGCTGACGCACTGCCGCAGGCTCCCGGCCCAGGATCTCCGCGACCTCCGGATGGCTGAAGCCGAAGGCCTCGTAGAGGACAAATGCCGCCCGTTCGAGCGGCGACATCGACTGCAGGACCAGGGCGAGGGCGAGTTCGATCTCCGCCGCGACCAAGGCGTCCGCATCGGCGCCGGGCCCGGTGGGCACGGGCTCCGGGAGAAACTCCCCGGGATAGTCTCGCCGCTTCTTCAGCGAGTCCAGTGCCAGGTTGGTGGCGATGCGGGCGAGATAGGCCCGGACGTCGACGATCTCGCCCCCACGCTCGGCCGCCCGTCGCCAACGCACCCAGGCCTCCTGAGCGATGTCCTCGGCGTCACCCCAGGAGCCAGTGATGTCATAGGCGAGCCGCACGACCAGCCCGCGGTGGCAAAGGAACGCCTCGTCGACCTCGCCGTTCATCACCGCGCGCCGCCCAACCAGCGGTAGAGGTGCGCATAGCGGGCTGGGACGGCCACGGCGCCGGTCGAGACCAGCTCCTTGAACCAGCCCGCAACCCGCCCGGTGAGCCGGGCCCCGGTGGGACGGTCGTCGCGATGCACGAAGACGATCATGCCATCGCGCCGTCCAAGACTGAGGCACTGGAACGCCCACCCGAAGTCGAAGGCCGGCACCGGCCGGCCCGCTGCAACGGCCCCGATCGCATCCGCCACGTGACCACCCATCGGCTCCGCGATCGCGCAGGCCATCCGCGACGGCCGCGAGGCCACGACCCCAGCATCGCCGGCTCCCCAGATGTTTCGCTCACCACGGACAGCGAGCGTGTCCTCAAGCAGGACGCGGCCGTGCGGGTCCACGGGGAGGCCCGAATCGGCGGCGAGCGAGGGAACGCGAAAGCCTGTGCAGTCAACGCTGTGATCGGCATCCGGTGGGTCATCGACGAGATCCACGCCCAGCCGCGGCAGCCGTTCACGCAGCCAGTCGCGGTTGCGTTGGCTGGTGGCGGGCATCGGGCCGGCAGGGTCGTGGAGAAGGACGTGCAGGGTGGGATGCGCCAGGGCGATCTCGGTCGCGGTCTCGATGCCGGTGAGGCCGGCGCCGTTGATCAGGACCCGTGCTCTGGCGGGGAGGGTCTTCAGCTTGCGGCGGAGCTGGGCGGCGCCGGTGAGTGAGCCGGGTCCCGGCCCTGCGCCGCTCCCCACCGCGAGGACGACGTGGTCGGCGGACCGGGTGGTGCCATCGGCGAAGGCGACTGTCGGCGTCGGACCTGGGTGGATGCTGGTCGCGTGCCCAAGACTGACGGCAACGGTGGGGCGCAGCATGGTGACGAGCGGTCGGGTGGCGGACTCGCGAGTTGCGGCGGCGTACTCATGAAGCCGGATCCGGTCGACAAACTCGCGACGCTCGCTGACGAGGGTCACGTGGTGGCCGCGGGCGGCGAGGCGATTGGCGGTGAGGACGCCGGCATAACCGGCGCCGAGCACGAGTGTGGACGTTGTCGTTGTCATACCCACCAGACGGTTCCGGTCCGGCGATTGTGACATGTCCGGGACCAGCGGCGGCGAATTCCTGATTGCGGCGTACGCTGCAACCGGAACTCGATGCGCCAGGAGGACGACCGTGTTCGTGAAGGTCTGCGGGTTGGATTCGGTGGCCAATGCCCAGGTCGCCGTGGCCGCCGGCGCCGACGCGATCGGCGTCGTCATGAGCCCGCGCAGTCCACGACACCTGGAGTTCGACGCGGCGGTGGAGGTTCTGGCGGCGGTGCGCGGCGTCCAGACCGTGCTGGTCGTGCGCGAGATGGATGCGGCCGAGGCCGCAGCGATCGCAGCCCGGCTCGCGGTCGATGTGCTGCAGCTCCACGGCCGAGGTTATGACCGCGAGCAGTTCAGCCGCGCCCGCAAGGTGTTCCCCCGGCTGTGGCGGGCGACGTCACTCGCCGAGGATCCGGACCTGCGGGTCGGCGCCTGGGGGGAGGAGCGGCTCCTGCTCGACGCCCCGAAGGCGGGATCGGGCGAACGCTGGGATCTGTCCGCGCTGGTGGACAGGCGCCCGGACGGCGAATGGCTGCTGGCCGGCGGTCTCGCCGCCGAGAACGTGGCCGAGGCCATCGCAACCGCCCGGCCGTGGGGGGTCGACGTCTCCAGCGGCGTGGAGTCCAGCCCCGGCGTCAAGGACCCGGACCTCATCCGGGCCTTTGTCACGGCCGCCCGTCGCTGAAGTCGCGGGTCCCGCCGGTGCACGCAATTTCGTGCGTCAGCCGGGGGTGGCATCTGCACTATGC
>JAUNRO010000333.1 GCA_030544185.1 Propionibacteriaceae bacterium
TGATGCCGGGCTCAAGGATCGAGATCGTGCGCTTCTTCTCGTCGACCTCGGAGTGGCGGTCCTTGAGCAGACGCTCGGCGATACGGGCGAACTCGGGATACCACTCGTGGGTGTCCTCGGCCGGGCCGGAGATGATCAGCGGCGTCCGAGCCTCGTCGACCAGGATCGAGTCGACCTCGTCGACAATCGCGAAGTGGTGGCCGCGCTGGACGCAGTCCTCCAGATGCAGCGCCATGTTGTCGCGCAGATAGTCGAAGCCGAACTCGTTGTTCGTGCCGTAGGTGATGTCGGCCGCATAGGCCTCGCGGCGCTGACCCGGCGACATGTGCGCGAGGATGCAGCCGATCGACAGGCCAAGGAAGTGGTGGATGCGGCCCATCTGTTCGGACTGGGTCTCGGCGAGGTAGTCGTTCACCGTGACCACGTGGACGCCCTCGCCGGTCAGCGCGTTGAGATAGGACGGCAGCGTCGCGACCAGCGTCTTGCCCTCACCGGTCTTCATCTCGGCGATATTGCCGAGGTGGAGCGCCGCGCCGCCCATGATCTGGACGTCGAAGTGGCGCTTGCCGAGGACGCGGCGGCTGGCCTCGCGGACGGTGGCGAAGGCCTCCGGCATGAGGTCCTCCAGCCTCTCCCCGTCGGCGAGCCGCTTCTTGAACTCATCGGTCTGCCCGCGCAGCTCCGCGTCGGTCATGTCCTCGAAATCGGGCTCGATGAGGTTGACCTGGTCCGCCACCCCCTTGAGACGGCGCAGAATCTTGCCCTCGCCCAGCCGGAGGAACTTGTCGAAAACAGCCACGGGTTTGGCTCCTGAGATCGTCGGTGCTGCAGGTGACGGTCCCACGAGCCCGCCACAACCTTTGCCATCCTAATGGCTATCTGCGAAAGCTCTCCTGCACGTTCAGCCCGGCGTCACCGCGAGCAGCGCCGGAGCGAGGTCGCCGTGGTCACGCACGGCGACTCCGCCCAGGCCCAGCCAGCGGGCGAGTTCGGCCAGTTCGCGGCCGGTTCGCCGGGCCGCGTACGCCCCGGGTCGGGCGGGACAACATCGGGCGCGCCGGTGGCGGCAGCCTCCGACCTCGTTTCACGGCGTGGTGTAGCCGGGCGCTGCTACCGTCCTTACCACGCTGAAGTTGGGATCAACCGGATGAGACGCTACTGGCCAGCGGCGCTCGCTGCTGTCGTCGCGCTGTCGTGTCCGGCGATCTATGGCGTCTATTTGGCGCCGGAGTATGCCCTGGCAGATCCGTTTGATCATTTCGACCTCGCGATGAGCAACCTCCTGCCCCTCCTCTTCCCGCTCCTGCCGACTTTGATCTACGGCCCCATCTTTGCCGCCGAGCTCTCCGGTGGATACTGGATGCCAGCGCAAGCACGCGAGGGCAGGCGGGCCTATGTCCGACGGCACGTATCGCGCGCTGCCACGACAGCAGGTCTGTTGTATGTGACAGTGGTTCTGGCGTGGGGCGCATTCACCATGCGTATTGCTCCAGCCTTGAACCTGATCAACTATCAGACCCAAACAGCTTTTCCCGTTCCACGAGACCGATTCACCTGGTCACAGCTCGTCGCATTCGGAGAACCCGCATTCTTCGTCGGATACGGACTGTGGGTTGGGCTCCACGCAGCCCTCTATGGGGCACTTAGCGTGTTGCTTCTCATCCACATATCTAACCATTTCCTCGCGTTAGCTGCGCCCGCACTCGCAGTGTTTCTGATCAATTTCGTGCTCGGGAACCTCGATTTGGGGAACTGGGGACTCCTGCCAGCCGTCTTCACGGGAAATCTCATGCAAGGCCCCTTGTGGATTCCGCTAATCAACACGCTACCTCTGATAGGCCTGTGCACATGGCTGTATATTCGGGCCCGAAATCCGGGTGAACGAGTGGTTGCATTCCAGTGATTCAGGTCCATCGGCGGAGCGCGGTCACCAGCCTGCTCATCTTTGCCGTTGCTGTCCTATCGGGACTCGCGACGAGAAATACGCTGGAGACCTTGGCGGCCAGCCACGGCGTGCAGGTCAGCGCTTGGGATATCGTGTTGTCCACCGTGCAGGACCCTTTCGTCATGGCCTACGCGGTGTGGCCAGTTTTGGTTATTTCGGTGTTTATCGGGATTCGGACCAAGGCGAAGCCACAGACGCTTATCCGGCATGGTTCGTGGGCACGATTCGTGCTGTTCCACGAGTTGCATCCGCGCGGCTCGGCCTACTTGCAGCCACCGCGCTGCTTGCGGGGGCGGTGATCGGCACGATCGGACTGCCGTGGACCAGCGGTTGGAGCGGTCTCTCCCGCGTGGATCACGACATCACCTTGCCGCTGACGGTGCTCGCCGAGCGCCAGCTTGCGCTGGCCCCCATGGTGGTCAGCCAGCTGATCTATCTGGTGTGCGCCACCGCGACTGTCGGGGCCGCTGCTGCCCGGTTTGCCTTCGCCCGGGAACGATGGTTCCGAACGCTGGCCTTCGTGGTCGCCTTGGGTTTGCCCGTCCTGTTCAAGACCTGGCCCCTGCCGCCCATCAGCAACCCGATAAATGGGCTCCTGCTCTACCACGCCGTGGCGTCAGGGCTCCCGGTCTGGTGGTCTCCGGCGGCGGCCGGGTTCGTCGTGACGATCCTGGTCGGGTCCGCACGCCCGCGGCCCTTTGGTCGTCGCTCCCTCGCCCCGAGCCGAGTCTCACGCGCCTGGCTCACCTATGCGGCGCTCGTCGCTCTCGGCACGTTCGGGCTCGGTCTCAGCGCACCGCCAGACGAAAGCTCGCTGCGGTATCAGCTCTATGGCGCAGACCCCGAGGGCTTCACCTTCCAGCACTGGGCCAATGCCGTCGTCGTCTGGCTTGGCATGGCCTTCGTGATCGTTTTGCGCTGGACTGGCTTGCTGCACGAGCGCATCCACGCGCTGCTGGTCCGGCACGGCAGCACGTGGCGACTCCTGGTTCGTGAACTCATCCGCGATGGGCGCACGGTCCTTCTCGCCGCAGCTGGGGTCGCCGGGTTGATTGGAGCGGTCGATCTGGTGCGCGGACGCCCGATTCGGTGGACGCTGGGCGAAGTGGTCCATCACCTCGCAGTCGGTCCTCTCGTCGTGCTGGCTGTGGTGGTCGCCGCGATTGCCGCCGCGTGGCTTACTGGCCGTATCGCCGCGGCCCTGGTGACCTTGGGCGCGGCCCTGGCTGCCACGCTCCCGTCGATCCCGATCTTCTGGCCTCGACCCGTCACCACCATGTTCCAGGCTGCCCGGTCCGCCGCGCCAGCCGTGGACTGGACACCCATCCTCAGCAGCGCCATCGTCCTCGCTCTCTTGGCTGCGGCGCTTCTCATCATCACTAGATCCCGTCCTCTTTCCTTCCACTGACTGAGCGTTCACGCCCCACCGAAAGCGAGTGCCATGACTGCCGCCGCCCTCCGGCACGTGTCGAAATCGTTCAAAGGACTCGACGTCTTCACCGACGCCAGCATCGAGATCGACCACGGTCGGATCACCGGCATCCAAGGACCCAACGGATCGGGGAAATCAGTGCTGTTCAAAATGCTGTGCGGCTTCGTCCGGCCGGACAGCGGCGAG
>JAUNRO010000334.1 GCA_030544185.1 Propionibacteriaceae bacterium
GCAGGTCCACCCGGAAGGCGAGCGAGGTGTCCTGGCCGCCGACCAGGTTGTGGCCGCGTCCGTGGGGCACCAAGGCGAGGTCGCCGGACCGCAGGGCGAGCGGTTCGCGACCCTCCAGTTCGAGCCTGCAGTTGCCCTCCGTCACCACGTGGAAGCTGATGGTGTCCGGCATCGCGGGCATCTCCAGGTTCCACGGCTCCGTGAGCTCGGCCTGACAATAGAAATCGCCTCGAAGACGAACCCTGTGAAAGATCTCGTCCAGCCGATCGCGGGGAGCCGTTGGGGTCGTCGCAGTCTCAGCGGTAGCCACGCTTCCATCATGGCGGGCTCGCGCCGTTCGTCCAGTTCTCTGGACGAACGAGCAACTATTTCGGACCTTCGAGCATTCAGAAGCGCCATCGGGCGCCGTAGCGTCGGATTCGTTGGCGGTGGTTTCAGCGCCGACATCACTCCCAGACCATTCAGGAGGTCATGCCATGTTCGTCATTTCCGGAGCCACCGGTCGGGTCGGCTCACTTGTTGTGCAGTCGTTGTTGGATGCCGGCTGCCCGGTGCGTGCTCTAGTCCGGCGCCCCGAAGCAGCCGAGCAGTGGACCGCTAGAGGCGCCGAGGTCGCCATCGTGGATCTGAAGGATCAAGCCGCTCTTACCCGTGCGCTGGAGGGCGCCGCCGCCTATTTCGCCATGATGCCCTTCGACCTGTCGGCCGGCGATCTGGACGCGTACGCGGATGCGGTCGTCAACTCGGTCGCAAATGCGGTGCGGGACGCCCAGGTCCCGCACGTCGTCATGCTGTCCTCGGGCGGCGCTGATCTCCCCGAGGGCACCGGGCCGATCACGGGCCTGTATCGCATGGAGCAGGCCCTGGCCACCACGGGTGCCGTTGTCACGGCCCTGCGTCCCGGCCACTTCCAGGAGAAGGTCAGCGACATTCTGGACGCCGCGCGACACGAAGGCATCTTCCCGGTCTTCTCCTCCTCGGCCGACGAGCAGTTGCCGATGGTTGCGACCAAGGACATCGCCGCCGTCGCGACCCAGGAACTGCTCCGTGGGCCGTCGAAGAGCGAGGCGGTGGACATCGTTGGCCCGGCGTACTCCGAGCGTCAGGTGGCCACCACCCTCGGCTCGGCGCTCGGCCGAGAACTCGAGGTAATCACCATCCCGGAACCCGGCTGGATGGACGCGGGTTTCCCGTCCCACATCGCCCAGAGCCTGACCGAGTTGTATCGGGCCGACGATCAGGGTCAGCTGGGTCCGCGCGGCGATCGAAGCGTCGAGGCCACCACGCCGCTGGCCACCACCATCGGGCAGCTTGTCGGTTCCTGACTCAGGTTGAGGAGGTACCCGGTCCTTGCCGCCCCCTGTCGTGGGCGGCAAGGACCGCTTTGTTGGCAAGCTGGGCTTGAGGGCGCTGTCGGAAGACCTGCGGACTCAGGCCGTACCGCCTCTTGAATGCGGCAGAGAAGCTGAACGGGCTGCCGTAGCCGACCTGATGGGCGATAGCCGCGATCGTGGAATCGGTCCGATCGAGCAGATCCGCACCGATGGCGAGGCGCCACCGCGTCAGATACTGCATCGGCGACACTCCGACGACGGAGGCGAATCGTCGGGACAGGGCGGCCCGGGAGATCCCTGCGCGTTCGGCAAGAGTGTCGACGCTCCACTCAGCCTCCGGATGAGCATGAATCGCCTCCGTGACCGCCCGTACCGCACCGTCCCGGGGAGCCGCCAGCAGATTGGCGCTCTGACCGTCGCGGGTGTTCAACCACGCCCTCAGAGTGGCGACTAACAAGACGTCGAGAAGGCGGTCCAGGACGCTGTTCTGGCCCCAGTCGTCGCGGGATATCTCCTGCGCCAGCAGGTGCACCATCTGTGGTGCCGGGTCGTGAACCACGAAACTGGGCGGAAGCGCCTGGAGCATGAGACGGCCCATCTCGGAGTCGCTCCGATAGCTTCCGACGAGCATCTCGTCGTCACCGTTCACCGTGTTGCCCCATGCGCGCACGCCGTTGGTCAGTGGTGCGGACAGGTCCCGGCCGTCCGGGCCGGAGCAGGCCTGGCCCATGCCGATCAGCGCCCCACCGGCGGCGTCGGGAGCGGAGGACAGCACGTAGGAGGTCGGCGCGCGGACCACGATCACGTCACCAGCGGTCAGTTGGATCGCCGGAGCGCGATCGGCGGAGTACCAAGCGCGGCCCTTGAGGATGGGAACGATCGAGAGCGGAGCTTCGTCCGCAACGCTCAGCCGCCATGGCCGGCCCATGATGACCCTCAAAAGGAAGGCATCCCTCGCGCGTGGCTGGGCCAAGAAGTCCGACAGGGGATCCACGTCGTCAGCTTAGATCGAGTCAGGCGCGTCGAGACGATCGATTCGGTTATGCAGCCGAGCCGCTGCGTCATGGTATGACCGACCCGGCTCGGCTGGACTTGTGGTAACTGCCACTGCCAAGGAGTCGAGTCATGGCACTGTCCCTCATGAACATCGTTACAGCCGCTGGAGCACTCGGATCGGCTGTGGTCGGAGGCGTGTACACCAACTTCTCGCTGCGGATCATGCCGCGTCTGGCCAGGCTGCCCGAGGTCGAAGGCATCACCACTATGCAGCAGTTCAATAGGGTGGCACTCCAGGCCCCGTTCCTGACCGCGTTCTTCGGAACCGCGATCGTCAGCATCGCCAAGGTCGTCACGACCTTGGCCAAGCAGGATCGGACCACGGGAGACCTGACCGCGATGGCGGGCGGCGGGCTCTATCTGGCGGGCTTCGTGCTGACCATCGTCTATAACGTGCCGCGCAACGAACAGCTCGCGGCGATCACGGCGGGGACCGCCGAGGGAACGCAGGTCTGGAGGATGTACTTGACGGAGTGGACTCCTGCCAACTCAGTCCGAGGGGTCCTTTCGATCCTCGGCGCCCTGGGCCTGGGCATCGGGGCTCTGCTGAGCATCAGCGCCGCCGATTGAACTGCTCGGCCCGTGAACGGATCGGTCGAGCGAGCGGCCTGCTGGCCCTCGCTTCCCGGGAATCCGGTGCGTCAGTCAGCGGCGTACACGGTCGCCACTGCGTTGAGGCACGACGCCACCGAAGGACCGAGTTCGCGGGGAAAGTCGTGGGAACCTTCGAATACTCGGGTCTCGAAAGGCCCCCTAGCTGTCCAGATCCGACCCACGGTCAAGTGCTCGGCGTGCCGATCGGCGTACAGTCGGACTGTCGGGGAATCGGGGAAGGGTACGGCCAACTCGACAGCGGCGATGCCGTGGCGATCGCAAGCCAGCAGGATCAATTCGAGGTCGGCCTCCGCCGGATCTCCCGCGTTGAGGAAGAGGACGATTCCCGGGCCACCGTTCGGTGCGCGCAGGCGCCATGGTGTCTGGGTCATCGGCTGGCTTCCTCGGGGGCAGCTGCCAACCGGCCCAGCAGGAGTCCGGCCGTCCCCGTCCGGATGGTGTCCATGGCCTGAGCAACGGCATCGGTGAGGCGTTCGTGGGCGCCGGCGGCACACAACGCGGCGGCCGCATTGAGGGCATCCGTGTGC
>JAUNRO010000335.1 GCA_030544185.1 Propionibacteriaceae bacterium
GCCGCGCGAAACGCCCGCTCATCTGGGCCGGTGGTGGATCCGTCCACGCCGCCCCGGCGCTCACCGCGCTGGCCGAGGTCTGGGGAGCCGGCGTCCTCACCGGAGCCGCCGGACGCGGCGCCATCAGCGAGGATCACCCGCTGTGCCTCGGCAACTTCGCGGTGTCCGAGGAGCTCACCGGGCTGCTCAAGCGTGCCGACTGCCTGCTCACCGTCGGCAGCCACCTGCGCTCCAACGAGACCAACAACTTCCAGCTGAACCTGCCCGGCAAACACGTCCAGATCGATGTGGACGCCGACGCGCTCGGGCGCAACTATCCCGTCACCCTCGGCATCTGCGCCGACGCGGACGTGGCGCTGCCAGCCCTGCTCGATGCGCTCGGCGAGCCGCGCAGCGCGGCCCGATGGGCCGATGAGGTGGCCGAGGCGGCCGCAGCCGCCCGCGCGGCGCACCGGGCGGACATCGGGGCGTACGCCGCGATCTGCGACTCGATGCGCGCCCACCTGACCCGGGAGGCACCGATCGTGCGCGATGTGACGATCCCGGGCAGTTCGTGGGGCAACCGCCTGCTCGAGATCTATGCGCCCACCAGCAACATCTTTGCCGCGGGCGGTGGGATCGGGCAGGGTCTGGGCCATGCCATCGGCGCCGGCGTGGGCCGGGCCGACGAACCGGTGCTCGCGATCATCGGCGACGGCGGGCTCGCGGTCCACCTCGGTGAGTTGTCGACCCTCGCCGCGGAGCAGCCCCGGGTGATCGTGGCGCTGTTCAACGACAACGGCTATGGCGTGCTGCGGCACATGCAGCAGGCCAAGGATTCGGAGCATCGCGGAGTCGACCTGCACACCCCCGACTTCGAGTTGCTGGCGCGCTCGATGGGGCTGCCCCACGCGCGGGTCGGCGATGCGGACGCGTTCGACCGGGCGATGGCCGAGGCCGTGGCGCGGCGGGGGCCGTCGCTGATCGAGATCACGGTGCCCGACTTGGAGCCCCAGCCGAAGCCGTTCGTGCCGCCGGTCAACGTGCCCTGAGCGGGCGTACGCCGGAGTCGGCGGCGGTGCCGTCCACTGCGGACCCGGGTTCGCCGTGCGCGAGTAGCATGACGGTTTGTCCCGGGAAGTCCACGCGCGAAAGGCTCTCTGTGTCGAACGAACTCTCTCCAGCTGGCGTTCCGTGGAAATTCGAGCACATCGGACTGACCTTCGACGATGTGCTGCTGCAGCCGAACGAATCGGATGTGATCCCGTCGTCCGCCGACACGACCTCGCGGGTGTCCCGCCGGATCACCGTGCGGGTGCCGCTGCTGTCCTCGGCGATGGACACGGTGACCGAGGCGCGGATGGCGATCGCGATGGCGCGCGAGGGCGGGATGGGCATCCTGCACCGCAACATGCCGATCGAGGAGCAGGCCGCACAGGTCGATCAGGTGAAGCGCTCCGAGGCGGGGATGATCGTCGACCCGATCACGGTGACCGCCGACGCGACCATCGGCCAGGTCGACGAGATGTGCGGTCACTTCCGGATCTCGGGCGTGCCGGTGGTCGATGACGATCGCCGGCTGCTGGGCATCGTCACCAACCGCGACATGCGCTTCGAGAGCGATCCGAGCCGGGTCGTCACCGAGGTCATGACGCCCATGCCGTTGGTCACCGGCAACGTCGGCATCGCGCCGGAGGAAGCGTTGGCACTGCTGGCGAAGCACAAGATCGAGAAGCTGCCCCTGGTCGATGCCGACGGCAGGCTCACCGGCCTGATCACGTTGAAGGACTTCGTGAAGTCGGACAAATATCCCCTGGCCAGCAAGGACGAGGTCGGCCGCCTGCGCGTCGGCGCGGCGATCGGGTTCTTCGGCGACTCCTGGGAGCGGGCGATGGCGCTGGTGGACCAGGACGTCGACTGCCTCATCGTCGACACCGCCCACGGCCACTCCCACGGGGTGATGGACATGATCCGTCGGCTCAAGTCCGAGCCGCGCGTCGCCGGTGTCGACATCATCGGCGGCAATGTCGCCACCCATGCCGGGGCGAAGGCGCTGTGCGAGGCCGGCGCCGATGGTGTGAAGGTCGGTGTCGGACCGGGCTCCATCTGCACGACCCGGGTGGTCGCCGGCGTGGGCGTGCCGCAGGTGACGGCGATCCACGATGCCGCCGCGGCCTGCCGCGAGTTCGGGGTGCCGGTGATCGGCGACGGCGGCCTGCAATATTCCGGCGATATCGCCAAGGCCCTCGTGGCCGGGGCGGACACGGTCATGCTCGGCTCCCTGCTCGCCGGCTGCGAGGAATCCCCGGGCGAGCTCACGTTCATCAACGGCAAGCAGTTCAAGACCTATCGCGGCATGGGCTCGCTGGGGGCGATGGCCGCGCGCGGGCGCAAGGCGTCCTATTCGAAGGATCGCTATTTCCAAGGCGATGTCACCTCCGACGACAAGCTCGTGCCGGAGGGCATCGAGGGTCAGGTGCCCTACCGCGGCCCGCTGGCCGCGGTGGCATACCAACTGGTGGGCGGCCTGCGGCAGTCGATGTTCTATACGGGCGCCGCGACGATTCCGGAGCTGCACGAGAAGGGCCGCTTCGTGCGGATCACCTCGGCGGGTCTGCGAGAATCCCATCCGCACGACATTCAGATGACGGTCGAAGCGCCGAACTACATGGCCAAGAACTGATCGGGAGCAATCAGGTGGAAGACATCGGCCGCAGCAAGCGGGCCACGCAGGCTTACAACTTCGACGACATCACCATCGTCCCCTCCCGGCGCACGCGCGGACAGGAGGAGGTGTCGCTGTCGTGGAAGATCGATGCCGTCGAGTTCGACTTTCCGATGCTCGCGGCACCGATGGACTCGATCATGTCGCCGGAGACCGCGATCCGGTTCGGCCGCTGTGGCGGGCTGGGCGTGCTCAACCTCGAGGGTCTGTGGACCCGCTATGCCGAGCCCGAGACCCTGCTTGCCGAGATCGCGACGATCGAGGACAACGTGGAGGCGACGCGGCGGATGCAGGAGCTCTACGCCCAGCCGATCCAGGCAGAGCTGATCAGCGCCCGGATGCAGCAGATCCGCGAGGCGGGTGTCCCGGTGGCGGGTGCGCTGTCGCCCGCGAACACCGCGGAGTTCGCGCAGACCGTCGAGGCTGCGGGGGTGGACTTCTTCGTGATCCGCGGGACCACGGTGTCGGCCGAGCACGTGTCCACGGTGGCCGAGCCGCTGAACCTCAAGGAGTTCATCCACAAGCTCGAGGTGCCGGTGATCGTGGGTGGCTGCGCGACCTATCAGGCGGCGCAGCACCTCATGCGCACGGGTGCGGCCGGGGTGCTCGTGGGCTTCGGCGGCGGGGCGACCCACGCGACCCAGGACGTCCTGGGCATCTCGGTGCCGATGGCCACCGCGGTCTCGGACGTGGCCGAGGCGCGCCGGGACTATCTGGACGAGTCCGGCGGGCGCTATGTGCACGTGATCGCCGACGGCGCGGTCGGGCGCTCGGGCGATATCGCCAAGGCAATCGCCTGTGGTGCCGACGCGGTCATGGTGGGCGC
>JAUNRO010000336.1 GCA_030544185.1 Propionibacteriaceae bacterium
CGCCGGGTCAGTCCAGCAGGTCCCGCACCACACCGTCGGCCAGCAGCCGCCCGCGCAGGGTGAGCACCGCCCGCTCGCCCTCGAGCTCGACCAGGCCCTCGGCCACCGGCGCGGCCAGCCGGGCCCGCTCCGTCGCGGTGAGCACCGCCAGCGGCAGCCCCTCCGCCAGCCGGAGCTCCAGCAGGATCCGCTCGATGCGGCGGGTCTCTGCATCCAGCACCTCCCGGGCATACCCCGGTGATTCCCCCGCCGCCAACCGCCCCGCCCAGGCCGTCGGGTGCTTCACATTCCAGAACCGCGTCCCGCCGACGTGGCTGTGGGCGCCGGGCCCGATCCCCCACCAGGTGCCGCCCCGCCAGTACGCGAGATTGTGCCGGCAGCGATCGTCGGGGGTGCGGGCCCAGTTGCTGACCTCGTACCACTGCAGGCCCGCCGTGCGCAGCACCTCGTCGGCCAGCACGTATTTGTCCGCCAGGTCGTCGTCGTCCGGCATCGCCAGCTCGCCCCGCCGGATCCGCGCGGCCAGGCGGGTGCCGTCCTCGACGATCAGGGCGTACGCGCTCAGATGGTCCGGTTCGGCGGCCAAGGCCGCATCGAGGGTGCGCCGCCACGAGTCGAGGGACTCCCCCGGCGTCCCATAGATCAGGTCCAGGCTGACCGAGTCGAAGCCCGCGGCCCGGGCCTCGGCCACTGCCGTCTGCGCCCGGCCGGCGGTGTGCTCGCGGTCGAGGACGCGGAGTACGCCGGCGTCGGCGGACTGCATGCCGAACGAGATCCGGGTGAACCCGCCGGCACGGAGCTCCGCGAGCGACGCAGGGTCGACGGTGTCGGGGTTGGCCTCGGTCGTCACCTCCGCCCCGGGTGCCAGCCCGAAGCGCCGGTCGATCTCGGCGAGCACCCGGGCGAGGTCGGCCGGGGGCAGCAACGTCGGCGTACCCCCACCGACGAACACCGTCGCCACGGGTGGACGCTCGGCGCCGAGGACGCGATCGGCCAGCGCCAGCTCCGCAATTGCGGTGTCCGCCCAGTCACGGCGCGAGGCCCCCGGCCCGAGCTCCGCCGCCGTATAGGTGTTGAAGTCGCAATAGCCGCACCGCGAGCGACAGAACGGGACGTGCAGATAGAGGCTCAGGGTCGCGGATGGCACCTCGTCGAGCGCCGCCGCGGGGAGCGACCCGTCGGTCGGGACGGGGTCGCCCTCGGGCAGGGTCGACGGCATGGGGCCTCCTCGTCGGTGTCGGGAGCGGAGCGGCGCGCGCCCCATTGTGCCCATGACCGGTGCACCACACGCGGACCGGGCTTGCCGCTGACCGGCACCTGGATTCGCTAACCCCTAGAAATTTCAACTAGAATCCTCGGTGGTCCGCAAGCAGGCGGACCTCAGTCCCACGGACCCTGTCCCGAGGAGGCCCTGTGTCCAACCACCCCATCCGCGTCGCCATCGTGGGCGTCGGCAACTGTGCATCGTCGCTGATCCAGGGCGTCGAGTTCTATCGCAACGCCGCGGACACCGACACCGTCCCCGGCCTGATGCACGTCCGATTCGGGGACTATCACGTCGGTGACGTGCAGTTCGTCGCCGCCTTCGACGTGGACGCCGAGAAGGTCGGCATGGACCTGTCGAAGGCCATCTTCGCTTCCCACAACAACACCCTCGTCTTCTGCGAGGTGCCGACGTCCGGTGTGATCGTCGACCGGGGCCCGACCCTCGACGGCCTGGGCCGCTATTACCGCGAGTCCATCCTCGAGTCCTCGGCCAGCCCGGTCGACGTCGCCGCCCGCCTCAAGGAGGCCGAGGTCGACGTGGTCGTGAGCTATCTGCCGGTGGGCTCCGAGGAAGCCGACCGCTTCTATGCCCAGGCCGCGATCGACGCGGGCTGCGCGTTCGTCAATGCGCTACCGGTGTTCATCGCGGGTACGCCCGAGTGGGCGGACAAGTTCGCCGAGGCCGGACTGCCGATCGTCGGTGACGACATCAAGTCCCAGGTCGGCGCCACGATCACCCACCGCGTGATGGCCCGGCTCATGGAGGAGCGCGGTTATGTGGTCGACCGCACCTATCAGCTGAATGTCGGCGGCAACATGGACTTCAAGAACATGCTTGAGCGCGACCGGCTGGAGTCGAAGAAGATCTCCAAGACCCAGGCCGTCACGTCCAACCTCGACGCCCACCTCGGTGACAACGACGTGCACATCGGCCCGTCGGATTATGTGGGCTGGCTGGAGGACCGCAAGTTCGCGTTTGTCCGGCTCGAGGGCCACGGCTTCGGCAACGCGCCGATGAGCATTGAATACAAGCTCGAGGTGTGGGACTCCCCCAACTCGGCAGGCGTGATCATCGATGCCATCCGCGCCGCCAAGATCGGCCTCGACCGCGGCGTGGGCGGTCCGCTGCTGTCGGCCTCGTCCTATCTCATGAAGTCCCCGCCCGAGCAGCGCCGCGACGATGTCGCGCGCGCCTCCCTGGAGGCCTTCATCGCCGGTGAGATCGAACGCTGACCACCGCGCATTCCTGACCTGAGGTTGTGGACAGCGCCCCTGGCGGTTGCCTGAACCTGGTGGGATAGCACCATGAGCTATCCCGTCCCGCCTCAGCCTGCTCCGCCGCCATCACCGCCGGCCGGCCCGTCGACCGCGCACCCGGTGGCGCAGCCGCTCGACTATGCCTGGCTGACCCGACCAGGTCGACGCTGGTGGCGGATCCTGCTGTCGCTGCTGCTGTTCGCGGCAATCTTCGTCGGGTGGACCATCGCGCTCACCGTTGTCTTCGTCATCATCGGCGTGGTCGCGGGCTGGGGCCCGACCTGGTTCGCGGGCAACACCGTGAACCTCGCGGACCTCGAGATGACACCGGCGTTCCTGCTCTACAACAATCTCCTGCTCGCCGGGCTGATCCCCGCCACGATCGTGTCGACCTGGGTCACCCAGCGCCTGCGGCCCGGCTTCACCCACTCGGTGGCCGGGCGCTTCCGTTGGGGCCTCTTCGGCCAACTGACCTTGGTGCTGTTGCCGGTCTGGTTGGTCTATATCGCCATCAACGCCGTCCTCTCCGGCAGCCTGTTCGAGGCCATGGAGCCGGACCCGCAGCTGGTGGGATTCCTCGTTGTCATCTGGCTCACCACACCGCTGCAATGCGCCGGTGAGGAATATGCGTTCCGCGGCTGGCTGCTGCAGAACGTCGGCGGGCTGATCCCCCTGCGCGCGCTGGCCTGGGCGATCCCGGCCGTGCTGTCGGCAGTGCTGTTCTCGATCGCCCACACCAGCTTCGACCCCTGGGTGCTGCTTGAGCTCGGGATCTTCGCCACCGCCGTGGTGATCATCATCTGGCGGACCGGCGGCATCGAGGGCGCGATCGCGCTGCACATGCTGAACAACATGATCATCATGCACTACACGCTGGTGAAGGGCGGATTCGACGACGCGTTCATCACTCCGGAGAGCTCCGGCCAGATCTGGGATGTGCTCGCCAGCCTGATCGGGCACGGCATCGCGGTCGCCGTCGTCTTGTGGTGGGC
>JAUNRO010000337.1 GCA_030544185.1 Propionibacteriaceae bacterium
GATAGTGCCCGGTATAGGACTCGGCATGCGCGGCGACTTCCTCGGGCGTACCCGTCACCAACACCTCACCACCGCGCGAGCCGCCCTCGGGACCCATGTCGATGATCCAGTCGGCGGTCTTGATGACGTCGAGGTTGTGTTCGATGACGATGACGGAGTTGCCGGCGTCGACGAGCCGGTCGAGCACGCCCAACAGCTTGCGGATGTCCTCGAAGTGGAGGCCGGTGGTGGGCTCATCGAGGATATACATGGTGCGGCCGGTCGATCGCTTCTGCAGCTCGGTCGCAAGCTTCACCCGCTGGGCCTCGCCACCGGACAAGGTCGTCGCGGGCTGCCCGAGGCGCACATAACCCAGCCCCACGTCGTTGAGCGTCGTCAGATAGCGGCTGATCCGCGAGATCGGCGCGAAGAACTCCGCAGCCTCCTCGATCGGCATGTCGAGCACCTCGGCGATCGTCTTGCCCTTGTAGTGCACTTCCAGGGTCTCGCGGTTATACCGCCCGCCCTTGCACACCTCGCACGGCACGTAAACATCCGGCAGAAAGTTCATCTCGATCCGGATCGTTCCGTCGCCCGAGCAGTGCTCACACCGTCCACCCTTGGTGTTGAACGAGAACCGCCCCGGCAGATAGCCGCGGACCTTCGCCTCCGGCGTCTCGGCGAACAGCTTGCGGATATTGTCGAACACCCCCGTATAGGTCGCGGGGTTCGACCGCGGCGTACGCCCGATGGGCGACTGGTCGACATGGATGATCTTGTCGATCTGCTCCGCACCCGTGATCGAGCGGTGTTTTCCGGGGACGGCCTTGGCGTGATAGATCCGCTTCGCCAACGCCGTATAGAGAATCTGGTTCACCAGCGTCGATTTCCCCGACCCGGACACCCCGGTCACGGCGACGAACTGGCCCAGCGGGAACGGGACCGTCACGTTCTGGAGGTTGTTCTCGTAGGCCTCGTGGACCGTCACCTCGCGTCCGGGCACCCGCGGACGTCGGATGGTCCAGCAGCTCGGAGACCGGGCCCGACACGACGACCTCGCCGCCGTGCTCCCCCGCCCCCGGGCCGATGTCGACGGCCCAGTCCGCGACGCGGATCGTGTCCTCGTCATGCTCGACGACGATGAGCGTGTTGCCCATGTCGCGCAGCTTCAGCAGGGTCTCGATCAGGCGCTGGTTGTCCCGCTGGTGGAGGCCGATGCTGGGCTCGTCGAGGACATAAAGCACGCCGACGAGTCCGGCGCCGATCTGGGTCGCGAGCCGGATGCGCTGGGCCTCCCCACCCGACAGCGACCCCGCGGCCCGCGACAGCGTGAGATAGTCCAGCCCCACATCGAGCAGGAACGTCAGGCGCTGGTTGATCTCCTTGAGCACGCGCTCGGCGATCTGCGCCTCGCGCTGCGACAGCTCCAGGCCCTTGAGGAAATCGACGGACTCACCGATCGACAGGTCGACGAGCTCGGCGATGTTCTTCCCACCCACGGTGACCGCGAGCGAGCTGGGCTTCAGCCGCGCCCCGTGACAGGCCGTGCACGGCACCTCGCGCATATAACCCGCAAAGCGGTCCCGCGCGGTATCGGTCTCCGCCTCCGCATGGCGCCGGACGATATAGGGCACGACGCCCTCATATTTCGCCGAATAGGACCGCTCGCGGCCATAACGGTTGCGATAGCGCACGATCACGTTGTCACCGACCCCGTGCAACACGGTCCGCCGCGCCTTCGGGGTCAGCTCCCGCCACGGCACATCGGTGCGGAAGCCCTCGTCCTTGGCCAGCGACCCGAGCAGCCGGGTGAAATAGTCCGCCACGTGCGCGCTCGACCACGGCGCCAGCGCGCCCTCGTCAATCGACTTCGAGTCGTCCGGGACGACCAGCTCCGGGTCGACCTCCATCCGCGTGCCAAGACCCGAGCACTCCGGGCACGCACCCCACGGCGCATTGAACGAGAACTGCCGCGGCTCGAGCTCATCGATCGACAGCTCGTGCTGGTTCGGGCACGCCATCTTTTCCGAGAAGCTGCGCTCCCGCCCCGGCTCGCCTGGGTCCAGGTCGACGAAGTCGATCACCACCAGCCCGTCGGCGAGCCGCAGCGCGGTCTCCACCGAATCCGTCAGGCGCTGTTTCGCGCTGGCCTTCACCCCGATCCGGTCGACGACGACATCGATCGAGTGCTTCTGCTGTTTGTTCAGCGTCGGGGGGTCGGACAGCTGATGGGTCTGCCCATCGGTGCGCGCCCGCGCATATCCATCCGCGGCCAGCTGGCGGAACAGCTCCACATATTCACCCTTGCGGCCCCGCACCACCGGCGCCAGGACCTGGAAGCGGGTGCCCTCAGCCAGCTCCAGCAGCTGATCGACGATCTGCTGCGGCGTCTGCCGGCTGATCGGCTCGCCGCACTCGGGACAGTGGGGGCGCCCCGCCCGCGCGTACAGCAATCGCAAATAGTCATAGATCTCAGTGATCGTGCCGACCGTCGAGCGCGGGTTGCGCGAGGTCGACTTCTGGTCGATCGACACCGCCGGCGACAGGCCCTCGATGAAGTCGACGTCGGGCTTGTCGGCCTGGTCGAGGAACATCCGCGCATAGGCCGACAGCGACTCCACATAGCGCCGCTGCCCCTCGGCGAAGATCGTGTCGAAGGCCAGGCTCGACTTGCCCGAACCCGACAACCCCGTGAACACGATCAGCGAATCGCGCGGCAGGTCGACCGACACGTTGCGCAAATTGTGGACGCGGGCACCCCGCACCAATAGCCGTTCCATCACAATCAGCGAGCCTACGCGGCCGGTCCGACACTTTTCGAACTGTCTAAGGTGGGCCCATGAACCACGTCGAACAGGACGGCGCTGCGCTCAAGCAGTCGCTCTCGGACACCGTCACGATGACCAAGTTCTCCGTCGGGCCGACCGACAACAACATCTATCTGCTCACCGACGCCGCCGGCACGCTGCTGATCGACGCCGCCAACCGGCCCGAGCGGATCGAGGAGGTCCTCGACGGGCGCGCGGTCGCGACCATCGTCACCACCCACCGGCATCCGGATCACATCAAGGCGCTCGCGGAGATGGCCCAGCGCAGCGGTGCGCGGCTGATCTGCGGCGAGCCGGACGCGGCGGCGATCGAGAAGTCCACCGGCGTGGTCAACGAGACCGTCTGGACCGGCGACACGGTCACCCTGCCCGGTGGTGAGGAGCTGTCGGTGATCGGGCTGGTCGGGCATACGCCGGGGGCGATCACTTTGGCGTACGCCCCGGCGAGCGGGCCGACACATCTGTTCACCGGCGACAGCCTGTTCCCCGGCGGGGTGGGCAAGACGAACAGCCCCGAGGATTTCAACTCGTTGATCGACGATGTCGAGTCGCGGCTGTTCGCCGTCTATCCCGACGACACTGCGTTCCATCCCGGGCATGGGGACTGCTCCACCCTCGGCGCCGAGCGGCCGAGCCTGCCCGAGTGGCGGGCACGCGGCTGGTGAGACCAT
>JAUNRO010000338.1 GCA_030544185.1 Propionibacteriaceae bacterium
CCGGCTGGGACGGCTGCTGGCCATAGCCCGGCTGGGACGGCTGCTGATCGAGCTGCGGCTGGCTGGGTTCGGGGTCGGCGGCGCGCTGGGGCGGGGCCTGCTGCTCGTCGCCGCGATGGGCGATCGAGCCGAAGTTGACATCGGGCGCCTGCCGGGCGGCGGGGTCGTTGACCTCGAAATAGGTCGCCTTTTCGAACTTGAACGCCGATGCGATCAGGCTGGACGGCACGGATTCGACCTTGGTGTTGTATTCCCGGACGTTCGCGTTGTAGTAACGACGACCCGCGGCGATGCGGTCCTCGGTCTCACTCAGCTCCTTCTGCAACTGCAGGAAGTTCTGGTTGGACTTCAGATCCGGATAGGCCTCCACGGCCACCAACAGGTTGTGCACCGCACCGGACAGCGCCTCCTCGGAGCGGGCCCGCTGCTCGGACGGCATCTCGCCTTCCTGATGGGCCACCTGGGCGGCCTGGTTGCGCAGACGGGTCACGTCCTCGAGCGTGTTGCGCTCGTGCGCCGCGAAACCGCGCACGGTCTCGACGAGATTGGGAATGAGCTCATAACGGCGGTTGAGCTCCACATCGACCTGGCGCCAGGCCTCCTGGATCATGTTGCGCTGGCGGACAAAACCGTTGTACATGCTCATCACGGCCACGCCGGCAACAATCAGCAGGACCAGGACAACCAAAAGGATGATCAGGGCTACGTTCACGACTCACTCCGTCCGATGCTGAGATGTGTCGATCCTAGACCAGCAGTTTCGTGAAAGCTGGCCGGCACAAATGCGGATCGATCGAGCGGGCGGGGTTAGCATGCTCACGTTTGTGGAACGAAGCACACCAGCCCGCTTGGGGGAGACAGATGGACTTGGCGACTGAGGTGACCGTGGAGACCCTGCTCCACGTCAACGGGCTGGAGAAGAAGCACAATGGGCACCCGGTGCTCAAGGGCGTGGATCTCCAGATCAAGGCCGGTGAGGTCCTTGGCCTCGTGGGAGAGAACGGGGTCGGCAAGTCCACCCTCATGAGCGTCCTGGCCGGCGACTATCCGGCGGACGCCGGCACGATAACGCTGAACGGTGATTCTGGGCCCGCGGACGATCATTACGCTGCCCGGAGCCAACGCATCGGCATCATCCGCCAGCAGTTCACGATCGACCCGGAGCTCACGGTCGCCCAGGCGATCTATCGGGAGAGCCCAATGGCCGGCTTGGGCCAGGAAGAGCTGCGCCAGTCCGCACTCCAACTTCTGCAGGGCATCGGGGTCGCCATCGATCCTGATGCGCGTGTCGGCGACCTGCTGCGCCCGGAGCACAGCCTCATCGAGGCAGCCCGGATGCTCGCGGAGGACGTGCGGATCGTGATCATGGACGAGGTGGCCGCGAAGTTCAACGTCCGCGAGATCCAGAACCTGCACTTCATCACCGCCCGCCTGACCGACCAGGGTCGCGGCGTCATCTATATCTCGCACCGGCTGCAGGAGATCATCGACGTCTCCGACCGGGTCGCCGTGCTCGTCGACGGCCGGATCGCGCGGGAGTTCGACGCCGAGGACGTCACCACCGACCACCTCGCCGACGTCATGCTGGCCAACCGCTATGCCGAGGAGCGCTCGCGGGACGGCCACGCCGGCGACCAGGTGCTCCTTGAGGTCGAGCGGCTGTCCACCGGCGACATGCTCAAGGACATCTCGTTCGCCCTCCACCAGGGCGAGGTCATCGGCTTCGTCGGGCCGCGACGGGCCGGCGTGAACGAGATCGCCGGCGCGCTCGCCGGTGAGACCCAGGCCTCCTGGGGCGGACTGCGGATGGCTGGCGAAGAGCGGCAGATCCGCACCCCGGCCGATGCGGCCGCCCTGCGGATCGCCTATTTCTCCGACGACGACGATGAGCTCGGGCTGAACGAGTCGGAGACGATCGCCCGCGCGATGATGGGCAACAGTTGGCGCGACGAGCACGACTTCGCCACCGAGGTCGCCAACCTGCGCGAGATCATCGACACGCTGCAGCGACTGAACGTCCGGGCCCGCAGCCTCCACGCCGGTCTCGGCACCCTCTCCGGTGGTGACAAGCAGAAGCTCGCCCTCAATCAGTGGATGACCGAGGACCGTGACCTCATCATCCTCAACGAGCCCACCCGGGGCCTGGATGTCGGCGCCCGGCGCGACATCTATGCGACCCTCGCCGATCACACGGCCAAAGGCCGGGGTGCGATCCTCATCTCCACCGATACCACCGAGCTTCTCGAATGGTGTGATCGCATCGTGTTCGTCCGCGGTGGTGAGGTCGTCAAGGTCGCGAAAGCGTGTGACCTCGACGAGACCGACATCGCGATCGGCATGAGCGCGCGCGCCGCGATCTGAGCAACCCGCGCCCTGCGGTCCCGCGTGGCGGGCACCGTCAGATCCGCACCTTGCGCGCGACGACGCCGAGCTTGTGGCGGGCGAGCGCGAGGTTGGCGTTGGCCCGGTTGAGGGTGAGATAGAGGAACAGGCCCTTGTTGTCCTCGTCCTGGAGCACCTTGATCAGGTGATAGCTCTGGCCCAGCGTGATCAGGATGTCGTCGATGTCGTCGGAAATCCCGAGCTCGCGCATGGTGTTCACCTTGGCGCGGACGACGTTGCTGTTGCTGGCGGCGGCCACCTCAAGACTGAAACCCGGGTTGCCGCCGTGGGCCAGTGCCATGCCACTGCCGATATCCACAATCGCCGCACCTGTGGCGCCTTCGATGGCGAGCAGTTCTCCGATGGCCTGATCGAGCTGAGACATTCCAGTGTTCCCTTTCGCATTGGACACGTCGGCGCCGGGAAGGTCGGTCTGATGGGGTGAAGCCGGTGATGCGGCCGAGTCCGGCGGCGGTGGCGACGATAGCGAATGCCTGGGGGCATCCTCGGCGCTGATGGCGCTGTGGGCTTCGAGCTCCTCGGCGGTCGGCTCCGACCAGACGACGGTCGCGGGGTGAATGGCCCGGCTGGGTTCGGGTTCCGGGGCCCAGACGTTCTCGTCCGGCTCGTCGCCGATGCCGTTCTCCTTGCCTTTGCGGTGCCACCAAGCAGCCATGTCACCCCCCGTCCCTTCGCGTTCTTCGGGCAGCACACCAAAGCTAGGGCGTTGGCTGAGACTTGTTCAACCAAATCCGGGCCCCTCCAGCACTGAACCCGACCGGAGAATTACGCCAGACCGAGTTCGTCCGCCCCGACCGCATAACGGTAGTCCAGACCGGCGTCGGCGACGGCTCGGGCGGCCTCGGTGTTGCGATCGACGATGCACGCGACCGCGACGACCTCGCCGCCGGCCTCGCGCACGGCCTCGACCGCCGTCAGCGCCGACGAGCCCGTGGTCGAGGTGTCCTCCACGACCAACACCCGGCGTCCGGCGACCTCCGTGCCCTCGATCCGTCGCTGCAGCCCGTGGGCCTTCCCTGCCTTGCGCACCACGAAAGCATCCAGGCGCTCCCCTGCCGCGGCGGCCGCATGCA
>JAUNRO010000339.1 GCA_030544185.1 Propionibacteriaceae bacterium
GAACCCCGCCTGCACCAGGGCCTCTGCGAGCAGATCGACCGGAGACGTCTCGAGCAACCGCATCGCCAGGACCGACGACACCAGCTCCGCACCGTCGCGGTGGGCGAGCAGGCGATCCCGCAGATCCGTGCACCACTGGGACAGCCCCTCGCGGGTCAACTCGCCCGGCGCAGCGAGCCCCACCAACAGTTCCTCGGCGAGCGCCGCGAGGAGCGTCTGCTTGTTGGCGACATGCCAATAGAGCGCGGCCGGCGCTGCCCCGAGGGAGGTGGCGATACGCCGCATCGACAAGTCGGCGAGGCCATAGTCGTCGAGGATGCTGAGAGCGGCGCCGACGATGGCGGAGCGAGTGAGGGCCACGCCCCGAGGCTAACCCACGCACAGAAGCAGCAGGTTCGCAACGATTTGGCGTTCCGGGTGGCCGTGCTGGCGTGTCGGTGCAATATTTGCCGTTGCTGTCGTCTCGGGGCCAATCTTCAGGGGGAACAATGAAGTCTCGCATCGTGGCTGTCCTGGCCGGTCTGTCCGCTGCTGCGCTCGCGTTGAGTGCGTGTGGGTCGGATTCGCTCGATACCTCGGCCGCACCGACACCCGACGGGACCGTGGCGGAGGTGAAGGCCAACCCGGAGCTGGAGGCCAGGCTCCCCGAAGATCTCCGCGCCAGCAAGAGGATCGTCGTCGGGACCGACTCCACCTATGCGCCCAACGAGTTTCTCGATACCGACGGCCGGACCGTGATCGGCATGAACGTCGATCTCTTCGACGCCGCCGCGGCAAAGTTCGGGCTCACCGTCGAGTGGCAACCCTCGGGGTTCGATGCGATCATCACCGGCGTCCAGAGCAAGAAGTTCGGCGCAGGGGTCTCGTCGTTCACCATCAATCCCCAGCGCCTGGAGCAGGTGCATATGGTCAGCTATTTCTCGGCCGGCACGCAGTGGGCGACCCAGCCGGGCAACCCGAACGACGTTGACCCCGAGAACCCGTGCGGCAAGACGGTCGCGGTCCAGACCGGCACCATCCAGGACGAGAACGACCTGCCGGCCCGCCAGGAGAGGTGCGCCGACAATCCGATCAACATCCTGCAGTTCGAGGGCCAGGACCAGGCCACGGCTGCCGTGGTGTCCGGGCGCGCCGACGCGATGCTCGCGGACTCCCCGATCGTCGCCTATGCGGTGAAGCAGTCCGAGGACAGGCTCGAGGCACTGGGTGATATCTATGAGGCAGCGCCCTATGGCATCGTCGTGCCCAAGGACCAGACCGAGTTCGCCGAGGCCATCGCCGAGGCCTTCACCGAGCTCGAGGCCGACGGCACCTATGAGCAGATCCTGGAGAAGTGGGGCACCGAACAGGGCGCCATCGACACCTTCGAGGTCGACCCCAACGTGGCGGGCTGACGCGGCCTCATGAGTTCACCGATCCAGCCCGGTGACGCCTCGGCGCCGGAGGTCCACGAGGAGGCGCCCGAGGACCGTCCGGGGCGCATCCGGGCGGTTCCGGTGCGCCATCCGTGGCGCTGGGTGGCGGTCGCGATCATCGCCGTCCTGGTGGCGATGTTCGTGCACCTGCTGCTCACCAACCCGGCGTTCAACTGGCCATTCGTCTTCCAGGCGATGAACCAGACACCGGTCATCGAGGGATTCATCAAGGGCACCCTGCTGGTGACCGTGCTGAGCATGGTGTTCGGCGTCCTCGGCGGTGTGCTCCTCGCGGTGATGCGGCTGTCGGACAACCCCATCCTGTCGACGGTCTCCTGGCTCTATACCTGGTTCTTCCGGGCGATCCCCCGCTATGTCCTGCTCACGATCATGGGCGCGCTCGGCATCGTGTTCACCGACGGCCTCGCCCTCGGCGTGCCGTTCGACTGGCTGATCATCGACTGGCTGGGACTGCCGGCCGACACCTCATGGCGGTTCCTGACCCTGAACGCCAACCAGCTGTTCGCCGGCTTTGCGGGGGCGGTGATCGGGATGGCCGCCTCCGAGGCGGCCTACATGGCCGAGATCGCCCGGGCCGGCATCCTGAGCGTGGACAAGGGCCAGTCGGAGGCCGCCCAAGCGCTCGGCATGAGCCCGGGCCAGTCGATGTGGCGCGTCGTCCTGCCCCAGGCCATGCGGGTGATCGTGCCGCCCACGGGCAACGAGACGATCGCGATGCTCAAGGACACCTCCCTGCTGATCGCGATTCCACTGTCGACGGAGCTGTTCTTCCAGCTGAAGGCGATCGGGTCGCGGACCTATCAGACGTTCCCGGTGCTCGTCTCGGCAACGATCTATTACTTGATCGCGACGAGCATCCTGATGATCGGCCAGACCTGGCTGGAGCGGCATTTCGGGAAGGGCTTCGGCACCTCATCCCATGAGAAGGGCCAGCAGATCACGCTGAGGACGGACCATTGAGTACGCCAGATTCCGCGGTCGCCCGGGACCCGCTCGTGCGCGCGGTGAACGCCTCGAAGGCCTTCGGCACCAATGAGGTGCTCAAGGGCATCGACCTTGAGGTCCACCGCGGCGAGGTCGTGTGCCTGCTCGGCCCCTCGGGGTCGGGCAAGACCACCTTCCTCCGCCTGATCAACCAGATGGAGGTGCTCACCGGCGGCCGGATCTGGGTCGACGGGGAGCTGATCGGCATCGAGGAACGCCGCGGCAAGCTGCACCGGCGCAACGCCCGCGATATCGCGCGCCAGCGCGCGGGCATCGGCATGGTCTTCCAGCGATTCAACCTGTTTCCGCACCGAACCGCGCTGGGCAACGTCATGGAAGCACCCGTCCATGTGAAGAGGACGCCCAGGGCGCAGGCTCGGGCCCGGGCGGTGGAGTTGCTTGAGCAGGTCGGTCTGGCGGACCGGGTCAACTACTATCCCGCGCAGCTGTCCGGTGGCCAGCAGCAGCGGGTCGCGATCGCCCGGGCGCTGGCGATGGAGCCCCAGCTGATGCTGTTCGACGAGCCCACCTCCGCCCTCGACCCCGAGCTGGTGGGCGAGGTGCTGGCGGTCATGCGCAACCTCGCCGGCAACGGGATGACGATGATCGTGGTCAGCCACGAAATGAGCTTCGCCCGCGAGGTGGCCGACCGGGTCGTGTTCATGGATGGCGGTGTCGTGATCGAACAGGGCACCCCGGACCAAGTTCTCAGCAACCCCACCCACGAGCGCACCCAGGCCTTCCTGGCCCGCGTCCGGCATGAGGCCGAAGCCCGCGACGCCCAGGTCGCGGCCCAGGTTGACGGGCTCGCCCAGGACCGCTGAAGTGCTCCCCGGGCGACCGCCGGCGGGCGGACCGGCGGGACCGGCGTCAGTCCCGGAGCAAGTGCGGCACGAGCGCCCGGGTCGAGGACGGCAGCACGAGGCAAACAATCACCACGATCGACACGAGCCCCAGCAGCACACCGATCCACAGCGTGGGTCCGCCGAGGAACGAATAGGCCAGCGGCAGCTGCACCACCTGAGTGGCCACGGCGGGACCACGG
>JAUNRO010000340.1 GCA_030544185.1 Propionibacteriaceae bacterium
GGGATGCCGATCGCGCCCATCGGGCAGCCCGCTGTCAGTTGGTCGCCGCCGACGGGAGTGCCTGGCTGGTTGCGGTGTCGGGCGACGAGTGGCGGACCGAGGCGCGCTATGACTGAGCGGAGTTGAGATGGGCTGGCACAACCCACCGATGCCCTGGGCCGAACTCGAGCGCAAGCTCAGCGGTTCCCAGCCGGGCCGGACGGTCCCCGACGGCGGCGATGCTCCTGGTTGGTCGCGCAAGCGGCTGCCCTATGTTGCGCCACCGGTGCACCGGCCGGCGGATGCGGTGCCCTATGCCGAGCTGCACTGCCACTCCCACTTCAGCTTCCTCGACGGGGCGAGCGGCCCGGAGGCCCTGGTCAATGAGGCCGTCCGGCTGGGGCTGACCGGGCTGGAGCTGACCGATCACGACGGCTTCTATGGCGCGGTGCGGTTCGCCGAGGCCGCGGAGGCGAAGGTCTTACCAACGGTCTTCGGCGCCGAGCTCTCCCTCGACCTGCCGGCGCCCCAGAACGGCGAGGCCGATCCGGTCGGCGAGCATCTGTTGGTGCTGGCCCGCGGGCCGGCGGGCTTTCACCGGCTCGCCGCGATGCTGACCGCTGCGCATCTCCGCGGTGGGGAGAAGGGGCGCCCGGTCTATCAGCGCGACGAGCTCGCCGAGCAGCTCCGCGGTCATGTGGTGGTGCTCACCGGCTGCCGCAAGTCGCCCGTGCGGCGGGCGCTGACCGGGCCCGACGGGCGCGGGGTCGATCTTGGGGCTGCGGAGTGGGCGCTGCGTGAGCTCCGCGACGCCTATGGCGAGGTGTTCGTCGAGGTCTTCCACCAGGGCCTGCCGCTGGACGACGCGCACAACGACGCGCTGGCCGAGGTGGCCGCCCGCGTCGGCGTGCCCCTGATCGCCACCGGCAATGTCCACGCCGCCACCCCGGCTGATGCGCGCCTGGCGGCGGCGATGGCGGCGGTCCGCGCGCGGCGCACCCTGGACGAACTCGACGGCTGGCTGCCCCCGGCTGGGCCACCGATCCTGCGCTCCGGGGTGGAGATGACCGCGCGCTTTGGTCACCTGCCCGGGGCGATCGAGCGCACGGTGGAGATCGCCCAGGAACTCGCGTTCGGGCTGCGCAAGGCGTCGCCGCGGCTGCCGAAGCCCGATGTCCCTGACGGGCAAACTCCGATGTCCTGGCTGCGCGAGCTGGTCCGCCGCGGGGCGGAGCGGCTCTATGCCGGTGCCCCCGACTCGACGTTCCAGCGGTTGGCGAAGGAGCTCGCGGTGATCGAGGACAAGGACTTCCCGGGCTATTTCCTGATCGTCCACGACATCGTGGCGTACGCCCGGTCGCGCGGCATCCTCTGTCAGGGTCGCGGCTCGGCGGCGAACTCGGCGGTCTGTTATGCGCTGGGGATCACGGCGGTGGACTCGGTGAAATACGACCTGCCGTTCGAGCGGTTCCTCTCCGCGACCCGCGACGAGGAGCCGGACATCGATGTCGACTTCGACTCCGACCGGCGCGAGGAGGTGATCCAGTGGGTCTATCGCACCTATGGCCGCCTCAATGCCGCCCAGGTCGCCAACGTGATCACCTATCGCCCGCGTTCGGCGATCCGGGACATGGCCAAGGCGCTCGGCTATTCGACCGGGCAGCAGGATGCCTGGTCGAAGCAGATGCACGTCTGGGGGCGCGTGACCGACAACCCCGATCACGACATCCCGCAGCCGGTCGTGGATCTGGCGTCGCAGCTCGAGAAGGCGCCTCGGCATCTGGGGATCCATTCCGGCGGGATGGTGCTGACCGAGCGGCCCATCGGCGAGGTGTGCCCGATCGAGCCGGCGCGGATGGAGGATCGCACGGTCCTCCAGTGGGACAAGGACGACTGTGCCTGGATGGGGCTGGTGAAGTTCGACCTGCTCGGGCTCGGGATGCTCGGTTGCCTGCAGCACACGTTCGACCTCGTCGCGCGCCACCTCGGCGAGACCTGGACGCTCGCGAGCATGCCAAAGGAGGAGCCGGGGGTCTATGACATGCTCTGCCAGGCCGACACCCTTGGCGTCTTTCAGGTGGAGAGTCGCGCCCAGATCGGGACCCTGCCGCGGCTGCGGCCGCGTCGCTTCTATGACCTCGTGATCGAAATTGCGCTGATCCGTCCCGGCCCGATCCAGGGCGGGGCGGTGCACCCCTATATCCGTCGCCGCACCGGCGACGAGCCGATCACCTATCTGCACCCGAAGCTCGAACCGGTCCTGCGCCGCACCCTGGGCGTCCCCCTCTTTCAAGAGCAACTCATGCAAATGGCCGTCGCGGTCGGCGAGTGCGACGCGGCCGAGGCCGACCTGTTACGGCGGGCGATGGGGTCCAAACGCGGGGTGGAGCGGATCGAGTCGCTGCGCGCGAAGCTGTACGCCGGGATGGCCTCCAACGGGATCACCGGTGCGCTGGCGGATGAGATCTATGAGCGGATCGAGGCGTTCGCGAACTTCGGGTTCGCGGAGAGTCATGCGATCAGCTTTGCGCTGTTGGTGTACGCCAGCTCGTGGCTCAAGCTCCACTATCCCGCGGCGTTCCTGGCGGGGCTGCTGCGCAATCAGCCGATGGGGTTCTATTCGCCGCGGAGTCTGGTGGAGGACGGGCGGCGGCACGGGGTGGAGGTGCGCCGGCCGGACATCAACGCCTCTGCGGCGCTCTCGGATCTGGAACCGGTGGAGGCGGTGGCTCGGCCGACGGGTCTGGCGTCGTGCCTGGCGGAGGAGCAGCCGCCCGTGGGCGAGTTCGTACGCCCGCGCGACCCCGCGGCCGGTTTGGCGGCGACGCTGGCGCATCGCCGCGACGGGGAGTTGGCCGTCCGGCTGGGGTTGAGCGAGGTCACGGGGCTGGAGGTCGCGCTGGCGGAGCGGATCGTTTCGGAGCGGGAGGCGAACGGGGCGTACGCCAGCCTCACCGACCTGACCCGACGGGTGCGGTTGACCGCCCCACAGGTGGAGGCGCTGGCGACCGCGGGGGCGTTCGACGGGTTCGGGCTGAGCCGGCGGCAGGCGTTGTGGGGTGCGGGGCAGGCGGCGATGTTCGCGCCCGGGCAGTTGGAACTGCCGTTCGACGATGAACCGGTGCCGGAACTGCCGGAGATGACGCCGGAGGAGTCGACGGTCGCAGATCTGTGGGCGACCGGGATGTCACCGGAGCGGCACCCGATCGAACACGTGCGTGCTGAGCTGGTGGCTCGCGGGATCCTGTCGGTCGCCGAGGTGACGGGGGCCTCGGCAAGCGGGCGAGTGCTGGTTGGTGGGTTGATCACGCACCGACAGCGCCCGGCGACCGCAAGCGGCATCACGTTCCTCAACCTTGAGGACGAGACCGGGATGCTCAACGTCGTCTGCAGCGTCGGGGTGATGGGCCGCTATCCCAAAGTCGGGCGCAGCGCGACCGCCATGATCATTCGCGGCGTCGTCGAG
>JAUNRO010000341.1:0-1550 GCA_030544185.1 Propionibacteriaceae bacterium
GTAGTGGCGACGGCGAGCATAGGTTCGTAGAGCCCAGCCAGGCTGATCCGCTGGGCCTCGGCTGAGAGCTTAAAGTCGGTGGCGTCTGCATTGAAGGGCCGGGATCCCTTTGTCGAAGTGGAGAGGGACGCCTCATCGTGGCGAAAGACGATCTTCTGCCCAAGGGCACCCGGTGTCTTATAGGTCAACTCGACCGCAGACGTGCCGTGCCACTGTGCGGCAACAATATTGACCGTCTCCCCGGGAATGATGCCATCAACCCGGACTCCTGGCTTCAACTCTTCGAGCTGCACGGGGACCCTCTTTCTGGATGCATACACACCGTAACCATGGGATCTGACATTCGTATGCTTAGGCACGTCAGCACTGCACTGAAGCCGAGTATCTTCATCGCGGGAGCGACGAGAGGAAAGCCGCAGTGGAACGCGAACAGCGTCAGCGGGCACGTGACAGTGCAGCACGACTGAGCAAGCTGGTCGAGCTGGCCAAGAGGATCGAGAGCGGGGACTCCGCAGCAAACACGCGCAGTGAGCAGGCTGCTCGGTCCTTGGCCACTCGCGTTGTTCGCCGGGACTTCCCCGACGACCTGCGTCTGCAGGTAACGGCGCTGGGACCGGGCGACGCTAAGCTGCTCGGCGACATCATCTCCGCTCAAGATCTGTGGCAGAGGAAGCCTGAAGATCGGGCGATAGTCCAGGCGCTCATCGAATCGGTTGCGCCCTCCCTGCCCTTGGTGCGCAAGGCATCGGGCATCAGACGGCGCTTCATGGGTGCCCCGGCGCGGGCCGAGGGGGAGCGGCTCAGCGAGTACATCATCGAGTTTGATCACTGGGCGCAGTCGCAATCTCAGCCCGTTCATGAACGCCTCGCTTTCCTTGCCTACCGCAGTAACAACCCGAGCAATACCGACATATCAATTCCCCACCTGCTGGAGAGGCACCCATTTCACTCTCTGCTCCCGGGTGTCGGGAGGACATCGGTCGTCGTCCCCAGCGAAGACCTGGCGACCATCCGGGATGCTTGCCAGAGGCTCGGGGATGCGGCGGAGAACGAACAGCGCGCTCGCGCCGCCGCTGTGCAGGCTGGGGATGAAGTCAGACGGCTGGAGGCGGACCGCTTTGTGGCCGGAGTCCCCGTTGAGCGGCTCCGTGATGTCACGAATGCCAGAATCCGGGTCAGCGCGCTGGAGGGAGCCGGAGTCAAGACCGTCGGTGATGTCTTCCTGTGGTCCAGGTCGTTGCAGACGATCCCAGGGATTGGCGAGACCTCAGCACAACGCATCCAGGGCGCGGCCCGCAGCATCTGGCAAACCACTTTTGACGAGATGCCCGCACGGATCGATGTGGGGTTACGACGACCCGAAACAAGGGACCTTCTCGCAGCTGTCCGAGACTGGCAACGGGCACGGGATGCGATCGGCTCCGTGAGGATCGCAGAGCTTCACGCGGCATTCGCCCCGGTGCTCAACATGCTCGAGGCTGGCGCACACCTCGTTGGTTCTCATGAGGAAGGCCGAGCCCGTGACCTCATCAGCCTGGCCGGAGAACTGA